>NZ_JBBCJO010000011.1 GCF_037190085.1 Gemmatimonas aurantiaca | reverse complement strand
GGGACCACGGGGACCTACGGGTCCGTAGTTCCAGCTCCCGTGGTTCACCGTGGGTCCAGCTCCCGTTTCTCCAGCTCCCGTAGTTCCAGCTCCCGTAGTCCCAGCTCCCGTAGTCCCAGCTCCCGTAGTCCCAGCTCCCGTAGTCCCAGCTCCCGTAGTCCCAGCTCCCGTAGTCCCAGCTCCCGTTCCTTCAGCCCCCGTGGGCAATCCGTTCCTCCAGCTCCCGTCCTCCTCCTCTCCCCCAAAAAAACGCGGGCAAGCGCTCTGCGCTTGCCCGCGTCCTCCACCAAGTCCTACATCTGACAAATCAGGGGTCTGATCAGTCTCCCTCCACATCGTAGGTGAAGGCATCGGCCTCACGAATCGAGTCGAGCCAGTTCTCCACCTTGGTGTCATCGTCGAACACATTGCCGGCTCCGCCGCTGGCCGCCGTGGCGGACATCAACGAAAAGCTCAGCGCCCGTTCCGTGCCCTCGGGCCAATCCGGCATGGCCAGACCAGCCGCCACCCGACGCAGCGTCGGGCCACAAGCACCGAGCAGCTCCACCGCACGGGCTTCGAGCGTCAGAAACGGAATGTCGAGATCCTGCGTGACCAAACGGCCCGTCGCGCCATCCCGCCACGCCGAGTCACCGACCGCACCGCGGTCCGGCCACACACCAAGATGTCGCACGACACCTGCACTCACGGCTTCCAGCCGCTCGCTCTCCACGGTGGCGGCCAACGCCAGTGCCAACGACTGGGCGTCTGCCTCACCATACAGCGTCACCACTTCACGCCGCGAGCGAGTACCGAACGGAAGCACGGGAATGGAGTTCACGTGCGCGAGTACCGGCGAATCGCTCGGACGAGCCTCGAGTCGAACGAGGACGTCCATATTCTCCCTCCTGGGTTCAGGTTCAGCTGTCCTTCAGCATGTCCGGAAGCCGCTTCTGTCACGTGCGCCGTCCACGTACAGAAGACGTCTCACCGGAGGATCAGCAACGCGAGGACGGTGTCGGATACAGCATAGTCGATGCCAGCACTCACGCCGGACACGACATCCGTCACTCTTGTTGCAAACGTGTCACGACCGGGGGCTGTTGGTGACAACTGTCACCAATACCACGCAAAAACCGCGTGAACCCGCGTCAACGATCTGGCTCACCCTGGGAGAGCCATGCGCCGCCAAGCAACGCCACGGCCAACGCAGCTCCGATAGGAACCGCGGCAGACAGGTTTCCCGTCACACCGTAGCCGATACGCAACGGTGCCGGCACCACAGTGGTGACCAACAGCACATACCCCGCAGCGACTCCGACGGTCACGAGGACACGCGCAACCCCGCGCCAGGGTAGGACGAACAATGCCAACACCACACCCCACACCGTGGCAATCGTGAGATGGTGCAGATACCCCAGCGCCACCGACGACAGCGGTGCGGCGGCAGAAGCAAATCCCAATCGCTCCAGCAACGCACGACCGGCCAGCCGGAACACCCGGCCCGCTTCTCCTTCACGCCAGCCGAGCCCGAGCAACGCACCGCCCGTGGCGATGGTCGTCAGGGTGCCGGTGGCGAACGCCGCGTCGAACAACGCACTGGGCGAGGAGAACCGTCGGAGGGCGGACATGGCAGATAAAGTAAGCGGCGGCACAATGACGATTAACGCGTCGGGAACGTGTTGCGTCCAATCGAGAGACCTCAGGAGACTTCAACGGAGCAGGCCGTGAACCAGGGCAGCCCGGACCCCGCGTATCAATACACCGCGGTGCACGCGCCGACAGCAAGCGCGACACCAGCCGGAACACGACGTGCGACGCCGCGTGAGCGCCCACGCAACACACGCCCCACTCGCGATACGGGGAGCCATCGGCACCTGCCACGGGCCCTGTCGGTCCTGCTCGTGCCCTGGGCACTGGCCTGCGCCTCCGGCAATACCGGCAGCTCCCGCCCCGAATCCGCGCTACCCACCTCACGCGACAGATCGTTCCAGCCACCCAGCGCCGCCCTGCTGGCCGCCCGCGAACAGACGGCCGACCAGCAGGTGCAGCAGGTGCTCAATCGCCTCGCCTTCGGTCCGCGCCCGGGCGATGCCGCCGCCGTCCGGACGATGGGAGTGGATCGCTGGATCGACCGGCAGTTGCACCCCGACCGCATCCCCGACACGGCGACCACGGCCTTCCTCGCGCACTACGAAACGCTGCGCCGATCGAGCGAGGAACTGTATACCGACTATCCGCCGCCCGCGCAGGCCCTCGCGCAGTTGCAGCGGGAACAGCAGCGCCGGGGTGGCACGGTGACGGCGGAGGACTCCGCCCGCATCCGTGAACAAGGTCGCCGCGCCGGTCTCCCGCTCGCCGAACTCACCTCGAGCCGCGTCGCGCGCGCGGTGCTGAGCGATCGCCAGCTCGAGGAAGTGATGGTGGATTTCTGGGAGAATCACTTCAACGTCTTCTCCGGCAAGGATCGGGTGCGGTACTACCTGCCGGAATTCGACACCCAGGTCATCCGTCCGCACGCCCTGGGCAAGTTCCGCGATCTGCTCGGGGCCGTGGCCCACAGCGGCGCCATGCTCTACTACCTCGACAACTGGCAGAGCGTGGCCGACAGCGGGCGCCCGGTGCTGCAGCCCCCTCGCGCCGCTATGCGTCCCGGCCTCCGCCCCGGTACCCGTCCGAACGCGCGTCCCAATGCGCGTCCGAACGTCCGCATCGCCGGGCGCCCAACCTCACCGAATTCGACGTCCGATTCCCCGCCGATGCCGCCGCCGGTCACATCACGTCGCCGCGGTCTCAACGAGAACTACGCCCGTGAGCTGATGGAATTGCACACACTGGGCGTGGACGGCGGATACACACAGCAGGACGTCATCGAAGTGGCACGCGCCCTCACGGGATGGACCCTCGATCGGGGAGCGCAGGGTGGGTCATTCGTCTTCCGGCCGCAGGTGCACGACGCCGGGGCGAAGGTGATTCTGGGGCACTCGTTCCCCGCCGGCCGGGGGATCGAGGAAGGCGAGGCCGTGCTGGATCTGCTGGCGCGTCATCCAAAAACCGCCACGTTCATCGCCACCAAACTCGCCCGTCGCTTCGTGAGCGACACACCACCGGCTGCCCTCGTGGAACGGGCCGCGGCCACGTTCCGCGCCACCGATGGCGATATCCGCGCCGTGCTGCGCACCATCGTCACGAGTCCGGAATTCTTCAGCGCCGATGCCTATCGCGCCAAGGTGAAGTCCCCCTTCGAACTCGTGGTCAGCACCCTGCGGGCCATGGACGCGGCCCCCGATTCCACCCCACGCGCCGCGCAACTCGTGAGTCGCCTCGGCCAACCGATCTTCGGACATCAGGCACCCAACGGATATCCGGAAACGGGCGACGCGTGGATGAACACCGGCGCGATCCTCAACCGCATCAACTTCGGCCTGGCCGCCGCCGGCGGACGGGTGCCGGGCGTGAAGCTCGCCAACTGGCCGGCATCAAAAACACTGACCTCGCTCCCGCGCGAACAGCAGGTGGACGGCGTGATCCGTGAACTGCTCGGCGGCGCCGCGTCGACCGATACCCGCCAGGTGCTGCTCACGGGCACCAATCCGTTTCTCGAGCGCCGCGCATCCGGTGACACGAAGACCAGTGTCGCGGGATTCGCGCAGATCGTGGGACTCGCGCTGGGCGCGCCCGAATTCCAGCGCCGGTGAAACACCACGGCAACTCTGCGGAATCGCCAGCGACGCTTCACTGACCGGACGAACATCAGACGCACACGGAACGAACATGGAACGACGCATCTTTCTCAAGAGCGGGGCATTGGCGCTCCTCACCCTCGGCCTGAGTCCGAGTTTCCTGCGCCGCACGGCGCTGGCCATGGATCTGCCCCGCGCCGCTCGCGGCAAGACCCTGATCGTGCTCTTCCAGCGCGGCGCGGCGGATGCCCTCAACGTGCTCGTGCCGTTCGGCGACCCTGAGTACTACGCCGCGCGGCCCCAACTCGCGATCGCGACACCAGCCCGTACCAATGGCCCGCAGGGCGTCATCGATCTCGATGGATTCTTCGGATTGCATCCATCGCTGGCTTCGTTCAAGCCGCTGTGGGACCGGGGGCTGCTGGCGCCCATTCACGCCGTCGGCAGTCCCAGCGCCACCCGTTCGCACTTCGACGCGCAGGACTACATGGAAACCGGCACGCCCGATCGCAAAGGCACGCCGGACGGCTGGCTCAATCGGTATCTCGCGGTTCAGGGCACCTGTGAAGCGTGTGCCGTGCAAGACACCCGCCGCAGCGGCAGCGCCAATGCCGATGCCACGGTCAATGCCGGCAAGACACCTTTCCGCGCCGTGGCCATGACGACGCAGACGCCGCGCATCCTGGAGGGATCGTCGCCCGTGGTGGCCATGAACTCCATCGACGAGTTCTCCATCCGCAGTGCCGGCGGTGATGCGGAACGTCGACTCGAGGCGCTGTATCGCACCGGGTCCGCCGATCTCATTCACGGCAGCGGCAGCGATATGTTCGAGGCGCTCAAGGTGCTGCGGGCCGCGAACCCGCAGCAGTATCGGCCCGCCGCCGACGCGCGGTATCCCCGCTCACAGTTAGGGCAACGCCTCCTGCAGATCGCGCAGCTCATCAAGGCGAACGTCGGACTCGAAGTGGCGTTTGCCGACGTGGGCGGGTGGGATACGCACGTCAATCAGGGCGGCGCGCAGGGTCAGCTGGCCAATCGGCTCACCGATTTTGCCGACTCCATCGGCGCCCTGGTGACCGATCTCGGCGATCGCATGGAGGACGTGGTGATCCTGACCTGCTCGGAGTTCGGCCGCACCGTGCGCCAGAACGGCACGGGCGGTACCGATCACGGGCACGCCGGGGCGATGTTCGTCATCGGTGGCGCGTTGCGCACGTCACGCAAGGTGTTCGGCACGTGGCCCGGACTGGCCCGTGAACAACTCTACGAAGGACGCGATCTGGCGCTCACCACCGACTTCCGCGCGGTGTTCTCCGAAGTCACCGCGCGTCATCTGGGGGCCGACACCCTGTCGCAGCTCTTTCCGGGATACACCGGCAGCCACAGCGACTGGCTCGGATTGCTTCAAGCCTGAAGGATCACGGCCGGAGGATCCCTCCCGGAGGTTCACGTCGACCGGCGCGATCGGACGCTCAGTTCCGCTCCTGATCGCGCCGGGCACGACGCTCGCGTTCGATGGCCCGCTGCAGCTCTTTCATCACCTTGCCGGTGATGTGCCGGATCTTGTCGTTTGAACGTGTCGCTTCGAGCAGATTCTCCACGGCGGCGCTGATGTCATCGGCATCGATGCGTCGGCCCTCCTGACGGAGACCGTCCGGACGGAGACCGTCCTGACGGAGACCGTCCTGGCGCCAATCGTCCTGCCAGTCGGGCGGCTCGTCGTCACGCATGGCCAGACGCGTCTCGTCCTCGCACGAGGCGGTGGGCTGCGTGCCCGTGCGGAAGTATTCGCGACGCGACGGTCCACACCAATCGCTGGCGAGTTTGCCGGTGCCGATATCGATCTGCTGCGATTCGATGCCCGGTGGCGGACGCCAGGGACTGTCCTGTTCGGGGCTGTGCCATCCGTCGCGCAGGAAACGCGCCCACACCGGGGCCGCCAGACGTCCACCGGACGCGTTCCACCCCAACGGTTGCGGCGTATCCGCGCCGAACCACACACCGGCCACCAGCGTCGGGGTGTAGCCCACGAACCAGACATCGGTGCCGTCGTTGGTGGTCCCGGTCTTTCCCGCCACCGGCCCGCGGATACCGAGATCGCGAATGGCGCGTCCCGTGCCCCGATCCACGACACTCTGCAGCAGCGAGGTCACCAGGAACGCATCCGGCGCCTGCAGGACACGGGTTCCCGTCATCGCCTTGCGCTCCCACAGCAGACGACCGAACTGATCTTCGACCCGTTCGACGAGATGCGGCACCACGCGTGTGCCGCCGTTGGCGAACGCCGCATAGGCCGTGGTGAGTTCGAGCGGCGTGACCGCCGCCGCGCCAAGTGCCAGCGCCGGCACCAGCGGCAGATCGCTGGTGATGCCCTGCGCATGCGCCAGCGACGCGATGGCCGGCACGCCCACTTCGTGACTCACGCGCACGGTGGCCGCATTGGCCGAACGGGCCAGTGCATCACGCAGCGTGATGCGTCCGGCATACTCGTCGCCATAGTTGGCGGGACGCCAGGTATCGCGTCCGGATCCGATCTCCACGGGTTCATCGTCCACCATGCTGGCCGGTGTGTATCCGTGCATCAGCGCCACGGCGTACACGAACGGCTTGAACGTGGAACCCGGTTGACGCCGCGCACGCAGCGCCCGGTTGAAGCCTTTGCGCTCGAGACGCCGTCCACCGACGATGGCACGCACCGCGCCCGTCGCGGGATCGAGTGCCACCAGCGCCCCCTGCGTGCGGTCGCCCGCATTGCGCACGGAAAACCCGGTGCCGTTGCGCTCGTCGTCGATCTGTCCGGCACCGGCCGCGATCACCCGTTCGGCGGCGATCTGCGCTTTCCGGTCGATCGTGCTCCAGACCTTGAGCTGCCCATCGTTGAGTGCCTGGGGAATGATGCCCGCGGCGCGCAGCGAATCGAGTGTGGTGCGCACGGCTTCGACGGCCCAGGAGTCGACGGTGCGGGTGAGCACGAACTCCCGACGCGCCAGCTTGAGCGGAGCACGACGGGCCGCACGCAACGCGGCGGCATCCGCCACCTGCTCGCGTTCGAGCACGTCGAACACGACCGCCCGGCGGTTCAGTGCCTTGGTGCGATCGTTGCGCGGCGAATAACTCGAGGGCGCCTTGGGCAGACCGGCCAGCAGCGCGCCTTCGGAGAGCGTCAGATCGCCCACGCCCTTGCCGAAGAGATCACGACTGGCCGCTTCCACGCCGTACACCCCGTTGCCGAGGTAGATGGCGTTGAGATAACGCTCGAGAATCTCGTCCTTGGACAACGCCGCTTCGAGCAACTGCGCATAGCGCCATTCGAGCAGCTTGCGTCCCCAGCTGCGTTCGGTGGCGCGATTGCCGAGGAAGACATTGCGGGCGAGCTGCATGGTGATGGTGCTGGCGCCTTCGCGCACGCTGCCGGCGCGCAGGTTGCTGACGCTGGCCCGCACCACACCGCGCCAGTCGACACCCTGATGCGCGTGAAAGCGCCGGTCTTCCACGGCAATGAACGCCGCCCGCACATGATCGGGCACGCGGGCGAGTGGCACGTTCACGCGACGCACCACCGACAGCGCACTGACCACACTGCTGTCGCGGGCCAGCAGGGTTCCTCCCTCGGTGGGACGCCACGCGCGAAGCTGTGTGGGCGTGGGACACCCCTGCCATCCGCAGCTCCACCACCACGTGCTCATCACCACCATCCAGATTCCGGCAACCGCCATGCTCCACGCCAGGACACGGCGCGCGGCGCGGCTGGTGCGCAACAGCTGCACGGGATGTCTCAGTGCGAACCGGATGCCGTTTTTCACCTGTCCAATCCGTCGGCCCAGCGCGAGTCGGGCGCGCCATGATGCGCGCGACGCCGGCGCGGCATCGGGAGGCGCATCATGACACGCATCACGACGCACCTCGTCAACAGCAGCATCGGGTGTCACCGTCTCGGCGGGCGATCCGTTAGGTTGCATGTCCATCGTCGTCCTGGCTGCACCCTGGTAGTGAGTCCTTCGGTTCCATGGCGTTTCTGCGCACGTCTTCCGAGTCCTTCCGCTCCGGCATTCCGGCGCGGTATCGCAATAACTCCGGCCGCATGGGACGGATCACCCGCATCCTGAGTGGGACAGTGCTGGTGGGCGTGATGGTTGGTGCGTCGGCACCGACAGCGGGTCGCTCATTCCTACGGGGAGAACCCGGGGAAAGTGCCAGCCGGACGGGTTTCGCCGCTTCGGCCCAGCAGCCGGTGGGCAAGACGTCCATCGGCAAGGCGCCGGCCGGCAAGACACCCGCCGCTCAGCCACCGGCTGGCCAGGCGCCAGCCGGCAGGACGGCCACCGGTGCAACGAGAGTGCCCAACGAGATGGGGCGATTCCCCATCGTCGAATGGCATCAGGTGGTGGACGCCGACGGTTCCTACAAGGTGTCGCGCGAGCGATTCCGGGCCGAACTCGAGGAGCTCTACCGGCGCGACTACGTCCCGGTGAACCTGTCGGAGATTCTCGACAGGACGTTCTCGGTGCCGGCGGGGAAGACGCCCGTGCTGTTCACCTTCGACGATGCGTCGCCGAGTCAGTTCCGGTACATCGAGAAGAACGGCCAACTCGTGGTCGATCCGACCAGTGCCGTGGGCATCCTGCTGGAGTTCATCCGTACGCATCCGGAGTGGAAACCGAAGGGACTGTTCTGCATGCTGCCCGCCGCGGCGGCCGGTCATGCGTTCTTCGGCGAAAAGGGCATCGATGGCCAGTTGTCGGCGTGGCGATTCCGGAAGCTGCAGTTCCTCGTGCAGCAGGGATTCGAGTTGTGCAATCACACCCTGTGGCACGCCAAGCTGAACAAGTACTCCGACGCCGTGGTGCAGGAGCAGTTCGCCCGCGGCGCGATGGCCATCGACTCGGCGGTGCCGGGCTATAAAGTGCGCGGCATGGCGCTGCCCTACGGCCTGTGGCCGAAGAATCGGGCGCTCACGCTGTCGGGGTCGTGGGTCGACCCCAAGTCGAAGCGTACGGTGACGTACCATCACGAAGCTGTCTTCGAAGTGGCTGGCGGCCCGGCGCGCAGCCCCTACGATCCGCAGTTCAATCCGAAGGCGTTGCCGCGCGTCCCGCTGCAGGGCGGCACCAAGTTGTCGACGACGCTGGATCTGCTCGACAAACCTGGCCCGATGGCGCGGTTCGTATCGGACGGCGATCCGAAGACGATCGCGAAGCCGTGAGGTCTTGACCTCACGGCTCTTCATCCACGCATGCGTTCCACCTCGTCCCAGCGATCGACGGCGCGACGCAGATGCGGGATGACGATGCTGCCGCCGACGATGAGGCCGATGCTCATCGTTTCGAACACTTCGTCGCGGGTGACACCTTCTTCGCCGCACCGGACGATGTGGTACGTGATGCAATCGTCGCAACGCAGCACGAGGGAGGCGACCAGTCCCAGCAGTTCCTTGGTCTTCACGTCGAGCGCCCCGCCTTCGTAGGCGCGTCCGTCGAGATTGAAGAAGCGGTTGATGACGAGATTGTTCTCGCCGAGGATGCGCGTGTTCATGCGCTCGCGGAACTGACGGAACTCGGCGAGCGCGGCGCTCTCATCGCCGCCGTGCGCGTGCGGGGGACCCGGGGTGCGGTCGGTCACGAAGTTCTCCAGAGTCTTCAGGATTCCAGACGTCTCGCCCGGAATGCCGGGATGTTCAGAACGTGTAGTTGCGGAGCGTGGTGAGTGCGGTCTCGAGCGCCGCACGCTGCTGCTCGGTGGGAGAGTTGGCCCAGAGCTCTTCGTATGCGGCGATGGCCATGGCGAGCGCTTCCCGGTCATGTTCACTGGCGGCGAGGGACGCGGCGTTGTCGGCCAGCGCGGCCCGGGCCAACTGATCTTCAGGGAACCGCTGGGTGACCTGGAGCCAGCGGATGGTGCGATCGCGCTGGTTGGATTCGGTGAGCGCCCAGAGATGCCAGGCCCCACGATTGGTGGGGTCGATAGTCAGCGCACGGTTCGCCAGTTCCCCCACCTGCTCGGGTCCCCGGCCGGTGAGCCAGTAGGCGTTGGCCAGAATGACGAGCGCGCGGGCGTTGCCCGGCTGCTCGTCCACCACCTTTTCATACAGCGGGCCGGCGACTTCGGGCATATGCAACCAGGGCTCGGCGGCGGCCACGAGCGCATCGGGCATGGCGCCGTCCCGGAGATGGTGCAGGCGTTCCATGAGCGCCCCGACGTTACCGGAGGCTTCGTAAGCGTCGACCGCGTCGGCCAGCGCCGCGGGAATGTCCTTGAGTGGAGCGATCATGACACAAAGCTAGACACAAATCCGGACCATGGGGGTAGGAACCTCAGCGGTGTTTCCCCAGCGGTCGCCCCGGCCCTCGGCCGGGTGTGACCGGATCGGTGCGGCGGCCGTCCTTCCGCAGGGTTGCGCGATTGCCCCGGGCTCGCAATACTCAACGTATCACGTAGATTTCAGAGGTATCGAGCAGCACCTCGAAGTACGCGATGCCACGGCGCCCAGTTCATTGATGCGCTGAGGCGTGGCCCCGAACGGATTGCCGTCGAGGCAAAGCCGTCATGGTGAGGCTGGCACGGCCAGACCGTCCAGCCCATTCGAGAGATGGGAGGCACGATGCCTCCACCCTGGCAGTATCGGATTGGCCTTCGCGCCTCTCCGTCGCACGCGACGGCCTACCCACCCCGTCCAGAACACCCTGCATTTCCAGCGCCCATGGCAGCTTCGGGCTTCCCATGGCGCGACCACACCCTCGCGGGTGTCCGTCCTGTTGGCTTTGACACATGGCTGCCGTCGGCAGGCAGTGTCCGGGCCGTGCTCTGTCCGTCGGGCGAGTCCCGCCGATCAGCAGCCCACGTATCACACGCAGTAGTCGAATGACCGAACCGAAACGTCCTTCCCGCCGCACCAGCACCCGCACGCGGCCGCGCCCCGAATCGATCGGGGACGACAATCCATATCTCGACGCCCCTCCGACCAGTGGAGCGTCCAGCCCTCCCTCTTCGGAGGAGAACGCCTCGGACGCCCCCCGGCCCCGTCGCCCTCGCCAGCCCCGCCGCCCGGCGGCGGCCGACACCGGGTCCGAACCCGCGGCGGCCGAATCCAATGACAGCGCCCCTCCCCCAACCCGTCGCGGGGTGGGACGACGCACCCGAAGCACCGAGGCGAGCGCCGATGCCGCTCCGCCCGCTTCTCCCTCCGCCGACCACCAGGCGCGTTCCGAATCGCGTAGCGAATCACGCAGCGAGCCGCGCCATGAGCCGCGCAGCGAGTCCCGTGGTGAGTCCCGTGGTGAGTCCCGCAGCGAATCGGGGGCAGAGCCCTCCGCCGAATCCCGCGGGGATGGCCGGCCGGTGTATCGCGACCCCCAGCCAATCGGCTACGAAGCCTCGATGGAGCGGGTTTTCGGAGAGCGCACGGAGAGCCAGAATCGGTACGACCGTGCCTTCGATCGCACCGACGGCCCCGAGCGGCAGGACCAGCGGCCGGAGGGCCGTCAGGAGGCTCGCCCGGAGCGTCCCTTCCAGAACGACCGGCGTGATCGCGGCCGCCGCCGTGGACGCGGTGGCCGCAATGATCGTGGCGGCAATCAGGATCGTGGTTTCAGTGGGGAGCGCCAGAACGAGCGGCCGCGAGAGCGTTTTGGCGAGCGGCCGGCTGGTGAACAGCAGGGCGGCAACCGGCCCGACCGCTTCGAGGCACAGGACCGTGGCGGCTTCCGCCGCAATGGTCGACGCGGCCGGAACCGGTTCCGGCGTGGTGATGAAGGCGGCGCCAATGTGGGCACCGAAGGCACGGCCCTGCCGGCCCCGGGCGCACCGTCGGCACCCATCGGCGTGGAAGGCACGATGTCGGGGTGGTTCGACCCGTCGCGTGATGGCGGCTTCCTGCGCCGCGCGGTGAACAGCTACCTGCCCGATCCCACCGACCCCTTCGTTCCGCCGGCGCTCGTGCGGCTGCACCAGCTCCGGCGTGGCGACCGCCTCGATGTCACCTATGGTCGCGATCATCGCGGCCGCTATCTGGTGGTCGAAGTGCAGACGCTCAACGACGGATCGCCCGTCGTGCTGGAGAAGCGTCCCGACTTCAACACGCTCATCGCGAGCTATCCCGACCGGAAGCTCACGCTGGAAACGGGTCGTCCGGCCAAGACCGGCCCCGAACTCACGCGTCGGGCCATCGATCTGATCGCTCCCATCGGGTACGGTCAGCGCGCGCTGATCGTCGCGCCGGCCCGCGCCGGCAAGACCACGCTGCTGCAGGCCATCGTCGAAGGGGTGGCCATCAATCATCCACAGGCCGTGCTGCTCATCCTCCTCGTCGACGAACGACCGGAGGAGGTCAGCGAAATGATCACGTGGGGTTATGGCGAGGTCGTGGCATCGAGCTTCGACATGCCACCCAAGCGTCACGTGGAAGTGGCCGAGATGACGCTCGAACGCGCGCGTCGCCTCGTGGAGCAGGGCAAGGATGTGGTGATCGTGCTCGACTCGATCACCCGTCTCGCCCGCGCGCACAACACGGTCGACCGGGGCACAGGCCGCACGATGTCGGGTGGCCTCGATGCCACGGCCATGCAGAAGCCCAAGGCGTTCTTCGGCTCGGCGCGCATGATCGCCGAGCAGCACGGCGGCGGTTCGCTCACCATCATCGCCACCGCGCTCGTGGAAACGGGCTCGCGCATGGACGACGTGATCTTCGAGGAGTTCAAGGGCACCGGCAACTGCGAAATCAAGCTCGATCGCTCGCTGGCCGACCGGCGCATCTTCCCGGCGTTCGACATCGCCACCAGCGGGACGCGTCGCGAAGAAAAACTCTATCGCCCGGATCAGCTCGAGAAGGTGCACCTGCTGCGGCGTGGCCTGCACCAGCTGCCTCCGCAGGCGGGCATGGAGTGGCTCATCAAACGCATCGCGGCCACGACGAACAACGATTCGTTGCTGGACGGGTTGTAAGCGACCGCGGTCGGATGGAGCAGCGGGCAGACGTCAGGGACGGCTGCCCGCTTTGCTTTGGGGAATACGGGTCAGACATCTGATTCTCAGAGGTCAGAGGTGAGAGATCAGTAGGTCAGAACTGAGACGGCGATCGAATGATGAGAGATCAGACAACAACGAAATCAGAGGTCCGAGCACTTCGCCGGCGGGCTGGGTACTGACGCGAAGGGGCGGTGTTTTGCGGGGCGCTTCGCGCCCCGAGGGACCCTGCGGGCGCCCGGGCCGCAGGCCCGGCCAGCGGGGCCGGTGGCGCGCACGATACCCTCGACCGCCAGTGCTCAGACTTCTGACCTCGTGGTTGTCTGATCTCTCATCATTCGATCGCCGTCTCAGTTCTGACCGACTGATCTCTGATATCGGACCTCTGCAAGTCAGAACCCGGGCGTGACACCCGTGCCCGCCACGTGACACTCCATCCGTTTTTCTCAAGTGCGTCAGGCCTTGGTCCGATACCCCTCACTGTGCCGTGTCGGACGACGACGTCCGTGCCCTCCCTGGCGTCCCTTGAAGCGAATCCATGTTTCGTACCTTGACTCTGCGGGCCAAGATTCTGGCCCTCCCCGTGGTGGCCGCGCTCGGCTTCCTCATCACCCTTGGCACGACGATCGTCCTCGGTCGCCGCGCACAGTCCGAGCTGACCACCATCCGTAACGACTATTCGCCGGCCCTGGAGCAGAGCCGTCAGCAGCTCGCGTTGCTCGAGTTGTACCAGCGAACCGTACGTGACGCCGTCGCCGCGAGTGACACCGCGGCCATCACGGCGGCGGACTCGATCGTCCGGAAGTTCGCGCTCGTCAATGACTCCCTGTCGCACAACGCCACGGCGGATTCGGCAGCCGTCCTGAAGGTCCATCAGCAGTTCAAGGAATACGCCGCGGCCATGAAGGCTTCGAGCTTCGGCATGATCACCGGCTCGATGGAAGACATGATGGGTGGCACGACGTCCGCGAAGACCAAGTACGCAGAGCTGACCAAGCAACTCAATACGGAGTTGCAGGCGCGCAACGAACAGATCAACACGTCCTTCGATACCGCGACCGGTCTGCAGAGCACGTCCTTCTACAGCACGAGCGCCATCCTGGTGGTGGCCCTCGGCGCACTGGCGGTGCTGGCGTGGGGCACGCTCACCAGCATCATCGGCGCGATGCGTACGCTGTCGGACACCGGCCGGGACATCGCGCGCGGCAAGATCGACCTCACCGTCGACATCAACTCGAAGGACGAGATCGGCGAACTCGGTGAAGCGTTCCGCGGCATGCTGTCGTACATCGGCGGTGTGGCCCATGCGGCCGATCGTCTGGCCACCGGCGATCTGAGCGCCAAGGTGGAGGTGCGCTCGGAACACGACGTGCTCTCGCGCAGCATCAACGGCGCGACGGATACGCTGCAGGGGGTGGTGAGTGAGATCAATGTGGTCATCGACGCCGCGAAACACGGCGACCTGTCGAAGCGCGGCAACCCCGATCGTTTCCGTGGTGCGTACGCGGAGCTGGTCGGCGGCACGAACTCCACGCTCGATGCGGTCATCGAACCGATCGCCGAAGCCAAGCAGGTACTCGCCCGCGTCGCGGCCAAGGATCTCTCGGCGCGTGTGAAGGGCAACTACGTCGGCGAGCACGCGGCCATCAAGGAGTCGCTCAACGCCGCGCTGGAGAACATCTCGGAAGTCTTCGCCTCGCTGAGCCAGGCGATCAGCCAGGTGAATTCGGCGGCCCGCGAAATCGGCGACGGCAGCCAGGAGCTGGCCAGCGGCGCGGCCGATCAGGCCGGCGCGATCGATCAGGTCTCGAACCGCATCGCCGTGGTGGACGAACGCACGAAGGCCAACGCCGCCGACGCCAACGAGGCGCGCACGGCGATGGTGAAGGTGACGGAAACGACCGAACAGGGTGTGGAGCGCATGACCGCACTCGCCGATGCCGTGACCGAGATCAAGCGCTCGGCCGACGCGACGGCGAAGATCGTCAAGACGATCGACGAGATCGCGTTCCAGACGAACCTGCTGGCACTCAATGCCGCCGTCGAAGCGGCACGCGCCGGCGATGCGGGCCGCGGTTTCGCGGTGGTCGCCGAGGAAGTGCGGGCGCTCGCCCTGCGCAGCGCCGAAGCGTCACGCAACACGGCCACGCTCATCGAGGAATCGGTGCAGAAGGCCGAAACCGGCGTGCAACTCAACGAGAGCGTGACCCGTCGTCTCGAAGAGATCCGCACCGGTGTGCAGCGCGCGGCGACGATCATGAACAACATCGCCGAGGGCGCGGTGGAGCAGGAGAAGGAGCTGGCCGAAGTGACGGTGGCGATGTCGCAGATCAGCGGACTGACGCAGCGTACGGCGGCCAACGCCGAAGA
Organism: Gemmatimonas aurantiaca; assembly: GCF_037190085.1. Classification (NCBI taxonomy): domain Bacteria; kingdom Pseudomonadati; phylum Gemmatimonadota; class Gemmatimonadia; order Gemmatimonadales; family Gemmatimonadaceae; genus Gemmatimonas; species Gemmatimonas aurantiaca. The sequence goes on along the minus strand of NZ_JBBCJO010000011.1, from coordinate 267,759 downwards.
GTCGGCCAGCGCCGCGGCGGAACTCTCGGCGCAGTCGGCGGAGATGCAGGATCTGGCCTCGCAGTTCGAGCTCGGTCAGACGCGTGTGGAGTCGGTCTCGGCTCCGCTGGTCGCACCGACGTCGGCCTCGACGCGCCGGGCGGCGGTGAGTGCGCCGCCGGTGCCGCCGAGCGCGTCACGCGGCGGCAGCAAGGCCCGCAGCGCTGCGGCGCCCCGGAGCAAGGCGAAGAATACCCGGGCCACCGCGTCGGCGAATGGTGCGAGCCATGGAGCAACGGACGATGTGTTTCCGGTGAATGCCGCCGCGCTCATTCCGTTCGACGAGGACTCCTCGGACGACATTCTGGGCTCGTTCTGAGCCGATGCAATTCTGAACCGATGCAATGACGATGAATGACACGGGGGGGCGTGCGATTGCACGCCCCCCCCGTGCGCAGAACCCGGCACGTCACAGATGATTGCCGTGACTACGGGTGATTCATGAACCAGGGATGTGCTGGCGGCGGTACTCTTCGTAAAGTGCCGCCGCCGCGCGTATGCCGGTCTGGTAGTTCGCGACGGCAATCCACTCGTCGGGCGCATGCGCGTTCTCGCCGGGCAGCCCGAAACCCATGAGCAGCACCGGTGCCCCGAGGATGCGTTCAAAATCCCCGACCACGGGAATACTGCCCCCTTCCCCCGTGATGACGGGCGCCCGTCCGAACGCGGCTTCGAGCGCGAGTTTGCCGGCTTCGATGATCGGTCCCTGCAGATCGGCCCGCCACGGACGTCCGCCATGCAGATATTCGACCGTGACCGACACACCGGGCGGCGCCACACGCTGAACATGCGCGTCCACGAGCGCGGCGATCACCGCCGGATCCTGATCGGGCACGAGTCGGAAACTCACTTTGGCCATCGATTTTGCCGGCAGCACGGTCTTGGCGCCTTCACCGGTGTAACCGCTGAGCAGTCCATTCACTTCGCAGGTAGGACGCGTCCACAACCGCTCGAGCGTGGTGTAGCCGGCTTCACCTCCGAGCGCGGTGACACCCACCTCGTGCATGAGCTGGGCATCGCTGAACGGCAGTTCGCGCATCGCTGCGCGCACATGATCGGGGAACGGACGGACATCGTCGTAGAATCCCGGAATCGCGATGCGTCCGTCGGCATCGTGCATGGTGGTCAGGATGCGCGCGAGCGCCATGGCCGGATTCACGACGGCGCCGCCGTACATGCCGCTGTGCAGATCGCCTTGGGCTCCCTGCACGTTGATCTCCAGATAGGCCATGCCGCGCAGTGACGAGAGAATGCTCGGGATGCCGGGCGCGAACATGGTGGAATCGGAGATGACGACGGCATCGCAGGCCAGGCGTGTCTTCTCGCGTTCGAGAAACGCTTCGAGGTTCGCGCTGCCGACTTCCTCTTCCCCTTCCGCCAGCACGATGACATTCACCGGCAACGTGCCCCGTACCGCCAGATGGGCTTCGAGCGCTCTCAGGTGCAGATGCAACTGTCCCTTGTCGTCGACCGAGCCACGTGCGTAGATGCGGCCGTCGCGGATGGTGGGTTCGAACGCCGGTGAGGTCCACAGCTCCAGCGGTTCGGCCGGCTGCACATCGTAGTGTCCGTAGATGAGCAACGTAGGCGCGTTGGAGCCGGCGCCCCGCCATTCCCCCACGACGATGGGATGACCGGGCGTGGGCTCGATGGTGGCGGTGAAGCCGATGCGCGTGAGTCCGTCGGCCACGAACCGGGCCGCCGCTGCGCAGTCATTTTTGTGTTCCGAGCGCGCCGACACCGACGGGATGCGCAGCAGCGCGAACAGTTCGTCGAGCGCGTGCTGGTCGTTGGCAGTGCACCACGCGGCGAGATCGGCAGGAATGGTAGGCATGGTCATCGTTCGACGGATCGGGGAACGGCAAAGGAAGCACGGGTCGCGTGGATGCTCACAGCCGTGTGCGACGTTTTCCGACGGTTCACGGAGGTTCTTGACTGTTCTTAGCGGTTCACGGCTGCATGCGCGGCTTCACGATGAGGAGGCCGAGCGCAGTGGCACCGAGTCCCAGCACGAGACTACAGGCGATGTAGAGCACGGCGCGCGCGGTACGCCCCTCCTGCACCAGGGTGAGCGTTTCGGCGCTGAGCGTGGAGAACGTGGTGAAGCCTCCGCAGAAGCCCGTCGTGAGCGCCAGCCGCAGCAACTGTTCCGATTCGGACGTGATGGCCAGTCGCGCGAAGAGACCGATGAGGAAGGCACCCAGCACGTTCACGACCAGCGTCCCCACGGGAAATCCCCCACTCGCCGGCATCAGCAGTACACCGGCGACATAGCGGGCCATCGAGCCAAGCGCACCACCGAGTGCCACGACGAGCACCGCGGACAGACTGAGAGATGGGGTCATGAGATCGTGTACATCCGAAGTCGCGTGCATCGGGAGGCACGAAGAGGCACCAGGATGCACCAGGATGCATCCGGATGCATCAGGGTGCCAATGGCGCGGGGTGCTCGCGAGGCACGACGCGGGCGGTACGATACACCCAGATGCGACGCGTGGTAATCTCGCCGCCGTTGCGTTGCAGCGAGACCGTGGGTCCCTGCTGCCGATGATCGAACCAGCCACCCACCAGAGTCGCGAGAGAATCGCCCTTGGCATCGGCATCGAACACAGCCACGAGCCCGTCATCCGGACGGATGCGCTGCCACGCATTGGGCCATACGTCGTACTGATTGGTGCGGCCGCCGAGGTTGAGAGCAAACGCGACGGGCTGGCCAACGAGGTGGAACGCGAGTTCCGACGCATCCTGATACCGGTCGGCCGCGACCCAGGTGCGGACGCCGGTGTCCGGAAACGCCGCAGCGCGCACGCTGTCCACGGCCCGCGCCAATGTGGTCCATCCGTGTGCCCGCGCGATGGGATCCTTGCGTGGCACGAGTGGCAGCACCGGACGCCACGCCTGCAGCGTGACCACGGCCAGCAACACGGCCGCGAACCAGAGCCCACGCCGCCACCAGGCCCCCAATGCCCATGGGCGGTCGCTGGTGGCCAGCAGCATCATCGCACCGGGATAGATCATCGCCGGCCAGTTGGCTTCCACCGAACGACGCCAGGCACTGATGGCGAAGAACACGAGGGGCGCGAGCGCAATCACCGCCAGCGCAAAGCGGCGGATGACGGGATCGGTGAGCGCATCGGTGGCCGCTGCCGCGTTACGGGCACGCCATCCGTCGCGCAGGGCAAGCCAGACCACCATGGCCATCAGCACGAACAGGATGGGCGACGCCAGCCCGGCCTGTCCGCCAATCATCTCGAGTTCGCGCGACAGCGGATTGCCGCGTGCGCTGGGAGTGAACCCGTGCCCCAGCTGAAAGCGGAATGAGACCCAGTCATTGGCGGCATTCCAGAACACCACCGGTGCAAACAGCAGCAGGGCCACCGCGCTGGCCACCCACGGCCCCGGTTCAGCGAAGCGACGGCGCAGCACCGGATGGACCACACAGGCGATGACGAGCCCCATGGGCAGCAGCACGGCGGTGTACTTGGCCACGAACGCGAGGCCCAGGCCGATGCCGGCCGCGGTCCACCAGGCCAGCGACGCCCGCGAACGCAGGGGCGCGGCCAGGGCGCGTTCCACGGCCAGTAGCGCGATCATGGCCGCCGCGAAGAGCAACGCGTCGGGTGTGGCCAGCACCAGCCCCAGCGTGGCGATGGGCAGCAGCGCCACCAGCTGCGCCGCGCGGCGGGCGGCCCGCGCCCCTGCCAGGCCGCGGCCGGCCAGATGCCAGGCGCAAGCCACCGCCGCCAGATGTGTGAGCAGGGCCGCCAGCGCCGGCCCCGCGCGCACGCCAGCCACGGTCGGGCCCGCCAGGGCCGTTCCGATCGCAATCAACCCCGCGATACCCGGGGGATGGTCGAAATATCCAGCCGCGAGCCGACGCGACCATTCCCAGTAGTACGTCTCGTCGGGCAGCAGCGGGACGAGCACCGACAACAGGGTCCGTAACAGCAACGCACCGATCACCCAGCCGATCGCCTGTCGCCAGTCGGACGACACGTCGTAGAAGCCTGCGCGAGAGGCTTCACCGGAAGGGCCGGGAGAGTGGAGGGAACGCGCCGCGGAAGCCGGGGTCTGCATCGGAGAGAAAAGTAGCAGGTGGGGCCGCTTGCCCGGCCACGCCCGGCCAGTCAGGTTGTGCCGGAGGGCGTGCCGGGACTGTGACGATTCGCGGCGGTTACGGCCGCCGGTCACGAGGCGTCCTCTGATCACGACCTGGTGCGGTGCCTCACAGTGTTTTCGCGCCCGGTGCCAGAAATTTCCGGGGAGTCCACCGACGACCGTCGTACACGATCGTCGATCTCCCTTCTCAACTTCTTTTGATGACAGGACGGACCTGCATGCGGGTCGCAGCCCCCCACGTGATGTCACGCTCCCGACGCGCCGGTGCGTCGGCGGCCCTGCTGATGCTGGCCGCGCTCGGCGGCTGCCTCGATCTCAAGCCGAAGCAGGCCTGCTCGGTCACCGTCGCACCCATTTCCCTGTCGTTGCCGGTGAACGGCTCGGCGCAGGTCGTCGCCACCGCGTTCGACTGCGACGGGAACACCATCCGCAACAAGAAGCCGGCCTTTTCCTCGGCCAATACGGCCGTGGCCACGGTGACGAGCGAAGGCAACGTGATTGCCGTGGCTGTCGGTGTGACCACCGTGTCGGCGGAAGCGAACGGCAAGTCCGCATCGGTGGCGGTGACCGTGACACCCGAAGCGGCAAATTCGGTGACGGTCACGCCGAGCACGCTCACGCTGCGTGAAACGAACACCCGTCAGCTCACGGCCGTGGCGCGCAATGCGCAGGGCCTCGTCATCTCCGGCCGCACGTTCCGCTGGGGTTCGAGCAATTCGGCCATCGTCTCGGTCGACCAGAACGGCAACCTCGCGGCGGTCAGTGCGGGGGATGCCGTGATCACCGCGGAAGCGGATCAGGCCACGGGACAGGCGTTGGTCAAAGTCACGCGCATTCCCGTCATCGGATGCCGCCTGGCGCCAACCAGCAGCAAGGTGACCGTGTCGCAGAGTGTGCAGCCCACGATCACGCTGCTCGATTCGGCAAACACCTCACTGCCGGTCACCGGCCGGTCCCTCGTCTGGACCAGCAGCAATGAAGTGGTGGCCACGGTTTCACAAAGCGGCCTCGTGACCACGCGCAAGGCCGGCACCACGACCATCACCGCAGCGTCGGCGGACAACCCGACGGCCAACTGCATCATGACGGTCGAAGCAGTGGATGCCCGCATCGACAAGGTCATCATCCAGCCCAAGGTCGGCTCCGTCCGACTCGGCCTGTCCCGCGTGATGCAGTATGGCCTCATCGACTCGGTGGGTGGTGCGATCCCCGCCGGTCGTACGGTCACCTGGCGCACGACCGATCCCACCGTGCTGCGCGTGAGCCAGTTGGGTGAAGTCACCGGCCTCACGCTCGGCTCGGGCCGCGTCATCGTCACCGCCGAAGGGGTCTCCGACACCGCGACGCTGACGGTCACGAAGATCCCGCTATCCACCGTGATCATCACGCCCCTCCAGAGCACCGTGACCGAAGGGCAGACCACGCAACTGCGCGTGACGATGACCGACTCCACGGGCGCCGAGGTGAGCGATCGTCCGATCGAATGGACCACCAGCGATCCGTCACGGGCCACCGTCTTGCAGACGGGCCTCGTGACCGCGATCGCCGCGGGCACCGTGACCATCTCCGCGATCGCCACGCAGGACAACCGCGTGGGGCAGGCCAACGTGATCATCCAGCAGGTGCCCGTCGACACCATCGTGGTGGCGGACACCTTCACGGTGAACGTGGGCACCTCCAGCGCCTTCGCCATCCAGCTCAAGGACGCGCAGGGCCGCACACTCATCGGGCGCAATGTTCTCGTGTCCAGCGATTTCCCGGGTGTGGCCATCGGCCAGGCCGTGGTGACCTCCACACAGGTGAACGTGCAGGGCATCTCGCTGGGCACGGCCCGTCTCACACTGCAGGCCGTGGACAGCAACAACCGCGCCCAGGGCAAGCCAAGTGTGGTGGTGGTGACCGTGCAGAAACCGCCCGCTCCCACGGTTCGGCAAGGCTCGCCGTAAGGCACACAGCAGCGGTTCTCGACCGCTATCTTGAACAGCGGGGCATCCTCGGCAACGACGGGTGTCCCGCTGTTCGTTTCGACCTGCCCGCTCTTCCTTCCATCCGTCACCGGCTGTCGCCGGGCCTTCGTGCTCCTTCGTCGCCGATCCATGTCTGCTCCCGCCGCCATCAAGCCGTCGTTCCTGCGCGATCTCTTCACGGGGAACATCAACGAAGCGCTGCTGCTTCCCTATCCCGCACCGCTCGACGTGCGCGATCCCGATGAAGCCCGCACGGTGCGACGTCTGGTGGACGCGCTCAACGAGATGGTCACGAGCGGTCTGATCGATTCGCGACGGTTCGACGAACAGGAATTCATCGACGAGCCCGTGATCCAGGCCTTCGCCGCATGCGGTCTCCTGGCCATCAGCATTCCGAAGGAATACGGCGGACTCGGATTGTCGGCGAGCGCGTATGCCCGGGTGTTCGGCGCCGTGGCCGCCATCGATGCGTCACTGGGTGTGCTCATCGGCGTGCACTGCGGTCTGGGCAGCAAGGCGCTGGTCATTGCCGGCACCGATGCCCAGAAGCAGCGCTATCTGCCCATGCTGGCGCGCGGGGAAACGCTCGCGGCGTACGCGCTCACCGAACCGGAGACGGGCTCCGATGCGCAGCACATCGTCTCGCGCGCCGAACGCAGCCCCGATGGCACAGGCTGGATTCTGAACGGCCGCAAGCACTGGATCGGCAACGGACAGCGCGCCGGGGTGATCGCCACCTTCGCGCAGACGCCCATCGAGCGCAATGGCGAGATCGTGCAGCGTCCCACGGCATTCATCATCCGTCCCGACATGCCGGGATTCCGTGTCGACGGCACCGTGCGCAAGCTCGGCATCCGCGGTTCCACCCAGGCGGAGCTCGTGTACGAGAATCTCTTCGTGCCCGACGATCACGTGCTGGGCGAGGTGGGCAAGGGGTTCCGCGTGGCCGTGAACGCGCTCAACGGCGGCCGTCTGTCGCTGGCCTCGGGATGCATGCAGGGCAGCAAACGGCTGCTGGGGGAGTTCGCACGGTACGCCGAGGCGCGCACACAATTCGGCGGACCGCTGGCCAGCTTCGAAATCACGCAGCGCAAGATGGCCACGATTGCCAGTGAGACCTACGCCGCCGAATCGATGGTGGGTGCGCTCGCCGCCGCGATGGACGGAGACGAAGTGGACGTGGCGCTCGAAGCGGCGTGCGCGAAGGTCTTCGCCAGCGATCTCGTGTGGCGCACGGCCGATGAGCTCGTGCAGCTCGCCGGCGGCCGCGGGTTCGTGAAGCCCTGGCCATACGAACGGTATCTGCGCGATGCCCGCATCAACCGCATCTTCGAGGGCGCCAACGAGATCCTGCGTCTCTTCGTGGGCCTCAATGGCATCCAGGGACCCGCCGAGGAACTCAAGGAAATTGCCGGCGCGCTGCGCAATCCCATCCAGAACTGGGTGCTCGTTTCGAGCTACGCCGCCGATCGCGTCAAGACCGCACTGGGCAAACGCGACCGGTTCGAAGCCGCCTGGTATGCGGGATTCCGCAAGCATGTGACCTACGTGGAGAAACATGCGGCCGAGCTGGCCAAGGCCACACAGGATGCCATCACGAAACACCGCAAGGAAATTCTGAACCGGCAACTCGTGGTGGAGCGTCTCGCGGACATGGCTATGGAGCTGTATGCGCGCACCACCACGCTGGCGCGCACCCAGCGTCTCATCGACGAGCGAGGTGCGGCCGCCTGCACTCGCGAGATCGCCCTGACGGAGCTGTTCTGCCTGCAATCGGGCCGGCGGTTCCGCGCCCATCATGCCGAGCTGGACGGCAGTGTGGGCGCCACCATCGACGACCTGCGTCGCAGCGTCGCTGCCCAGGTGCGCACCGATGGGGGATATGCGTCGGTGGACGCGCTGCTCGAGGTCGTGGTGCCGCCGTTGCCGGCGTGGAGTCTGGTGAGGCAGGAGCAGGAAAAGGCGCTGCGTACGCCCTGACGCGTCCTACAGATCCGCACAACTCCGGTTGATCTGTCCGCAGGCGCCGCAGACCTGCTTGCACTTGCGCCACTCGAGGTGCGGCGACGCGCAATACTCGCACAGCTCGGCGGCCTGATGCGTCGCTTGATGCATCATGGGATTCAGCGGTGGCCCGGACACCGGTGGCAGGGTGGCCGCGTCCCGGGTGTACAACGCCACCCGCTCGAGATGACAGCGCGCCGACATCAGGATGTGCGCTCGCGACACGTTCCCCGATGCATCAGACGTCGTTCTTCAGCAGTCCGAGCTTGAGCGCGAACTTCACGTAGTCGGTTCGATGTGTGAGCCCCAGCTTCTCGCCGATGCGCTGCTTGTACGTGTCGACCGTCTTGGGTGAGATCGTGAGATGCTCACCGATCTCCGGCGCGGTGTACCCTTCGGCCACCATCTTCAGCACCACCTGCTCGCGGTCGGTGAGCTTCTCGAAGCGTGCGCGTTCCTCGGCGTGTCCTTCGCGTTTGGCCAGTCCGCGCGCGAGGGCGCGGGCCGCCGAGGGCTGCACGTACACATCGCCCGCGGCGACGGTGCGCACCGCGTCCACGAGCTCACGATCGGCCACCGACTTGAGCAGGTACCCACCGGCCCCGGCCTCGAGCAGCGCCACGAGATGTTCGTCTTCCGTGTGCATGGTGAGCACCAGCACACGCCGCGTGACCGGCTCGTCCACCGGCTGCACCCGATTGGCGTTCACCTTCTGCAATTCGCGGGTGGCCGTCAGTCCGTCCATGTCGGGCATGGAGAGATCCATCACGATCACATGCGGATCGAGTCGCTCGGCCAGCGCGAGCGCGTCCTTGCCACTCCCTCCCTCGCCCACGACGGTGATGTCCTTGGCGGTGGAGAGGACGGCCTTCAGTCCGGCACGTACGATCTGGTGATCGTCGACGAGGACGACGCGGATGAGGTCGGGACGCATGGGGGCAAGCTACGGCAGAAGCGGAATCGATGGAAGCGGAGCGGGCGGCAGTGTCACAGCGTGGTCACGGAGACAGCAACGGAGACAGCAACGGAGACAGCCACTGAGATGCCAACGGAGCGTCCATCGGCGACGGGCCGTCAGCCGACCACCTGCCCCGTGCACCGGCCGAACCCGATCCGCACCGACCCCTTCCCTTCGGCCCAGGCCGAGATGGAGAGTTCGTCGCCGGCTTCGAGGAAACCGCGCGTCTCGCCGTTGGGCAGTGTGAGCGGCTCGGCCCCCCGCCACGTGAGTTCGAGCAGGCAGCCCCGGCTCTCCCGGGCGGGCCCGGAGATCGTGCCGCTGCCCAGCAGATCGCCGGGACGCATGTTGCACCCACCACTCGCGTGATGGGCCAGCATCTGGGCAAAGCTCCAATACAGATCGAGGCTGCTGCCCTGCGAAATGCGTACGGCGGGTTCGTTCGCCTCGCGCATGCGCGGGGTACGCAGCCATGCCTCGACCGTGAGCGCGAGTCCGCCGCGGGCCCGGTCGCCGGCGTCGGTGAGATACGGCAACGGAGCCGGATCCCCCTCCGCGCGCGGGGCGAGCGGCGCCCGGAACGGTTCGAGTGCTTCGGGCGTCACCACCCACGCGCCGATGGTGCTCGCGAAGTTCTTCGCCAGAAACGGACCGAGTGGCTGATATTCCCAGCTCTGGATATCACGCGCCGACCAATCGTTGAGCAGGCAATAGCCCCAGAGATGCGATTCCGCTTCGGCGATCGGGATGGTCGTCCCGAGGGCGTTACCCGTTCCCACGAATGCACCGAGTTCGAGTTCGTAGTCGAACAGACGGCAGGGCCCCACGGTGGGCTCGGCATCGTTGGGGCCTTTGCGCTGACCGGATGGACGCATGATGGGCGTGCCCGACACCACCAGACTCGACGCGCGTCCATGATAGCCGATGGGCACCCATTTGTAGTTGGGCAGCAGCGGATTGTCGGGGCGGAACATCGAACCCACGTTGGTGGCGTGATGCACCGACGCGTAGAAGTCGGTGTAGTCACCCACCTGCACCGGCAGAAAGAGCTCGGCCGCCGACTGCGAGACGAGTGCGTACTGCTCGATCTGCCGCACGTTCGTGTTCACTTCGCTGGCCAGCAGTGTGGTGAGCGCATCGCGGAGCGCGCGGCGGGCGGCACCACCCAGGGCCATCAGGGCGTTGAGCGATGCGGAGGCGCAGGCACGCGCCGCCTGCTGGACCTCGTCACCGAACGGGGTGAAAAGCTCCGCGGCCGCACAGGCCGGGATGTCGAGAATCTCGTCACCGATGGCCACGCCCACGCGCGGCGCTTCGGTGGTCCCCGCACGACGGAACACACCAAACGGCAGATTCTGCAGCGGGAAATCGGCGTGACCGTTGGCGGAAACGACCCAGGATTGGCGGGGCAAAGACGGCGACATCAGCACGACATCAGAGAGAGAAAAAGGCGAACGAAACGATGGAGTCTACGGGATCCACATCTGCCGGCGCGACAACCAGCCCACGGCGCTACAACCAGCCCAACGCGCGCGATTCGTCGACGGGTTCGGTGAAGGAACAGGAACCGATCCCCACGAGCACGCGATCGCGCACGCGCTGCAACGTATGCCGGTCGATCTGCACCCCTCGCGGCCCGGCGCCCGGCTCGCTCTGCCACTGCACGGTGGCGTCATCCAGCACGAGGTGTCCGGCGTCGGATTCTTCCAGCAACGCGATGGCGTCGGCCTCGGTGCCACCATCGGCGAGCACCGCGGCCGCGAGCAGCACGTTGACGAAGCCGAACATCCGACCGAGGGGCGCATCCTGGTCGTACGTGAGGCGATAGTCGCCACGCAGGGGATGATGCAATCCGGCCGTGGCCTTGGCGACGACATGGTGCGCGAGACAGGCGCGCAGGAATGCGACGATGCGTGAAGCCGGCGGAAACGCGGTGGCGATGGTGCCGCCGGTGCGCATCTTGGCCCGTCGGCCGGTGAGCGCGATCGCTTCGATCAGCGCGTCCACACGATCGTCGAGCGGCACTTCGATGTAGGTGAGCAGCTCACGTGGCACGGTGGCATGGATGCGGGCCACATCATCCGCCGTCTCGGCCTTCGCCTCGTAACAATCGACAATCGCGCCGCATTCGTCGAAGCACACCCGATGCCGCTCGTTGAAGGCGGCGATGGCCACCATGTCCGCGGCGATGTCGCCCGAGCCGGTGACCGACAGACGCCACGGAATCGCGCCGGCGTCACGCGGCAGCAGCGGATCGGCCAGTTCGGAGAAAGTTTCGAGCGCCGTGGCCGGACACACGAACCGGCCGAGCACCCAGCCGTTGCCGCCGGCCCGATAGTGCGCATAGTTGCGCACCGCGACCGGCATGGTGAGCGCGGCCGGCGGATAGAGACCGGCGTAGTCGACCAATCCCTCGAGCAGAATGCGAATCGGACGCTCGGTGAGCGGAGGCAGACGAACCGGCATGCTCAGAGCCCGTCGAAATCGAGTCCGAGATCGAGCGCGGGCGCCGAATGGGTGATCGCGCCAACGGAAATGCGATCCACGCCGGTCTCGGCAATCGACCGGACTGTTTCGAGGGTCACCCCACCGGAGGCCTCGGTGACCGCGCGGTCACGACACAACGCCACCGCGGCACGCAGCATCTCCAGCGACATGTTGTCGAGCAGGATCCAGTCGGCGCCGGCGTCGAGGGCCGCCTCGACCTGCTCCAGCGTGTCACACTCCACCTGAATGGGCGTGCCGGGCATCGCGAGCTGACGCGCACGGGACACGGCCATGCCGATGTCGCCGCCGATGGACGCGAGATGATTGTCCTTGATCAGCACCCCACTGCGCAGATCCATGCGGTGGTTCGTGCCGCCACCCATGCGCACCGCGTACTTCTCGAGGGCGCGCCAGCCGGGCAGCGTCTTGCGCGTATCGAGAATCTTCGCCGACGTGCCCTCGATGGCCTGCACGAAACGGCAGGCGAGGGTGGCGATGCCCGAGAGATGCTGCAGATAGTTGAGCGCGGTACGTTCGGCCGAGAGCATGCCCCGGGCATGTCCGGTGAGTGCCAGCACGGGCGCGCCGGCGCTCACCATCGTACCGTCTTCCGCCTCCACCCGGATGGTCACCGCGTTGTCGAGCTGCCGAAACGCTTCCACGGCCATCGCCACACCGGCAATCACCCCATCGCGACGGGCGACGATGGCCGCGCGCACATGCCGGTCGCTCATCACCGTGGCGAGCGTGGACACGTCGTTGAAGGCTTCGTCTTCCTGCAACGCCACCCGGACCTGCGCCGTCACCTGTGCCGCCGTGAGCGGGAAACCGGGTGTCGTGGTCGACACCGCCCGCACATCGAGCGGCGTGATGGTCCGGGGCTGCGACACGGGGGTCCCGTGTGGGGGCGTCGGACGCAGGGGCGGGTGGAAGGAGGTCATTCGCCGGGATCCTGGGGGCCGAAGGGACTGACACCGGTGTTGCCGCCGATCGAGACCATGCGCTCGATCGCGATGCGGGCCCGCGCCGCCACATCGGCGGGCACGGTGATGTGATGCTGCATGTGCAGCAGCGCGTCCCGCACCTTGGGCAGCGTGGTCACCTTCATGTACGTGCACTGCGCGCGGTCGTTCGCGGCGATGAAGCGCTTGGACGGATTCTCGCGACGCAGGCGATGCAGGATGCCGATCTCGGTGGCCACGATGAACGTGTCCTGTTCGGTCTGCTGCGGCCGCTTGATCATCCCTTCGGTGGAGAGGATGTGCACATTGTCCGGACTCACCGCGCCGGCGCTGATGGCCTCCACCACCGGTGTGGCACATCCGCACTCCGGATGGATCAGGAACTCCGCACCCGGATGTTGCGCCCGCGTGTGCGAGATGTGTTCCGGATCGATGCCTGCGTGCACGTGGCACTCACCCATCCATACGTGGATGTTGTCGCGTCCCGTTTCGCGACGCACATGGGCGCCGAGGAACATGTCGGGAAGGAACAGGATCTCCCGGTCGCGCGGAATGGCGTTGATGACATCGACCGCGTTGCCCGACGTGCAGCAGTAATCGCTCTGTGCCTTCACTTCGGCCGTGGTGTTCACGTAGGCCACCACCACCGCGCCCGGATGTTCGGCCTTCCAGGCCTCGAGCTGTTCCCCGTCGATGGTGCTGGCGAGGGAACAGCCGGCGGCGAGATCGGGCAGCAGCACGGTCTTCGTCGGCGAGAGAATGGCCGCCGTTTCCGCCATGAAATGCACGCCGCAGAACACGATGACGTCGGCTTCGGTCTTGGCGGCTTCCCGCGACAGGCCGAGCGAGTCCCCGACATAGTCGGCCACGTCCTGGATTTCCGGACGTTCGTAGTTGTGAGCCAGGATCACCGCGTTGCGGGACTTCGCGAGATCGCGGATCTCCTGCGCCAGAGCGGGATCGTAGTGCGCTTCGAGAATCGTCATGGAGCGATATGGACCGATGCGGCCGGTGGTGCTACCAGGTGATGTGACGACCCTGCCATTTGCGGCGGGTCTTGGGAAAATCGCTCCGGAAGTGCCCTCCACGCGACTCCTTGCGCAGAAGCGCGGCTTCCGCCACGAGCTGGGCGGTGGTGAGCAGATTGCGTTCTTCCGTGGCGCCCGAGGTGAGCCGTTCGCCGAGTTGCTGGAGCATGGCCACGCAGCGCCGGAGACCGGGCGCGGTGCGGGCAATGCTGGCATGGTCCCACATGATCTGCCGGATCTCGTCGGCGGCCACCTGCGCGGCCCCACGGTCGTCGAGCGCGGGCACGCTCCAGGCCTCCGGCTCGGGAGCGGGCAGATCCTCGGGGGTTTGCTGCAGATCGCGCGCCACCCGTTCGGCAAACACCAGCCCCTCCAGCAACGAGTTGGATGCCAGACGATTGGCCCCATGGACCCCGGTGCGGGCCACCTCGCCCACTGCGTACAACCGGGCCAGGCTCGACCGGCCGGCCAGATCGGTGACCACGCCCCCCATCATGTAGTGTGCGGCAGGGGTGACCGGGATGGGCTCGTGTGCGGGGTCGATGCCGCGGGCCTTGCAGAGCTGGGAGATGCCCGGAAAGCGCGTGAAGAACGACGCGCCCATCTTGGTCGCGTCGAGAAACACCCGTCCATGGGCCTGCTGCTCACGGAAGATCTCCCGGGCCACCACGTCGCGCGGCGCCAGTTCGGCCAGCCGGTGACGCTTGGGCATGAACCGCTGCCCCTTGGCGTTCAACAGAATCGCCCCCTCCCCCCGCACCGCCTCGGAGATGAGCGCCAGCGGGTTCTCCGGGGTGTCCAGCGCTGTCGGATGGAACTGGACGAATTCCATGTCGGCGAGCCGGGCGCCGGCCCGATGGGCGATCGCAAACCCGTCTCCCGTCGCGACTTGCGGGTTCGTGGTGTACCGGAAGATCTGCCCGCATCCGCCCGTGGCCAGCACCGTGGCATCGGCCACGATCTCCACCGGCCGACCGGCAATCGACGCCCGGACACCGGCGCACTGCACCCCGCCCTCGTCCTGCACGAGCAGCAGGTCGAGGACGCGGGCCGTTTCGCGGACATCGATATTTGGCGACTCCCGCACCTTCTCCACGAGGGTCCGGGCCACCTCGGCGCCCGTCTGGTCGCCGTTGGCGTGGACGATCCGGTGGCGAGAATGGGCGGCTTCCTTGCCCAGTTTGAAGTCGCCGTCGGGGTCGAGATCGAACCGGGCGCCGGCCGCCTGGAGCTCCCGGACGCGGGTCGGCCCCTCCTCCACCAGAACCTGGACGGCCTCCCGGTCGCACAGCGCCGCGCCGGCAGCCAGCGTATCCTCCCGGTGCAGTTCAGGGGAATCGCCGGCACCCAGGGCGGCGGCGATCCCCCCCTGCGCGTAGGCAGTGGCGGAGTCGAACAGCGTGCGCTTGGTGAGAACGGTCACAGTTCCGTGGGCCGAAGCTCGCCAGGCGGTGTGTAAACCGGCGACCCCGCTGCCAATCACGAGGAACCGGGTGCGGATCCTGTCGGTCATAGTAGTTTCAATCAAAGGTCATCGGGTCCCCAACTGAACCCCTGGACGGCACACACGTGGTCGGGACCGACATGCGTGTGTGGTTCCGGCCAGTCCCGCCTTTTCCGTTTTCGTTCTCGAGGAGTCTCATGCGTCTGACGTTCCTGGCCGGTGCTGCGGCCGTAGTGTCGCTGTCCGGGGTGTCGCTGGTGCCGGCATTGGCCACGGCGCAGCCGGGCGGGGTTTCTTCCGCCTGTTCCATCGACGCCAACAATCCCAAAGAGCTGGCTCTGCAAACGCTCTCGTTCAACCGCGCCAAGAGTGCCCAGACCCCGGAGGACCGCAAGAAGATCCTTCAGGGGATCATGAAGGAGCTGAGCACGAAGCCGGAGCGTTTCGCCAAGAACCCGGCCGGATACAACTACGTGCTCTCACAGGCGCTCGTGCTGTGGGCGGTGGAGCCCGGCATGCCCGAGAAGCCCACGCGCGGCGCGCTGGGTTTGGTGAGCAACCAGAACGATCCGTATGATGTCATCGCCGAACTCGATGCGTCCTACAAGGCCATCGAAGCCGCGGCGCCGGCGTGCAAGGAAGAAGTGGACGGCATGCGCCAGAACGAGGCGTGGCTCGCGCTGACGCGCGCGGCGCTGGACGCGTCGAACGGGGGCAAGCTCGATTCGGCCGAATACTACGCCAAGCGCTCGATGATGGTGAACGCGGAAAGCCCCTATCCGCACTACGTGCTGGCCAACGTCGCCAACGCGAAGAACGACAAGAAGAGCGCCATCCTGCACTGGGGCCACGTGGTGCAGAAGGCGGGCGAGGACACGACCTACCGCGATCTGCGCAACGGTTCGCTGTACTACATGGCGATCGCGCAGTACGAAACCGCGGCCGGTCAGAGCGGCAGCGAGCAGGTGGAATCGGCCAAGCGGGCGGCCGCGTCCTTCAAGCAGCTCCTCACGGTCTATCCCGACTCCCCGGACGCGGCCAATGTGATGCAGGCCTGGGCCGACGCACTCACGCTGGCCAAGGATTCCGCGAGCCTGGGTCAGGTGTACGCCGACCTGCTCGCGAACCCGGACCATGGCACCGACATCACCCTGACGATGGGTGGGGTCATCGCCACGCGCGCGAACAAGATCGACGACGCGCTCAAGCTGTTCGAATCGTCGGTGAAGAAGAACCCGAACGGCCGGGACGCGCTGCGTAACCTGGCGGCCACGTACTACGGCAAGGAGATGTTCGACAAGATGTTCGAGCCGTCCAAGCAGCTCGTGGCCGTCGACCCGAACAACTACGATGCCTGGATGATGTTCGCCTACGCGGCCCAGGGACTGGCCAAGGGTGCGAAGGCACCGGCCGACCGCAAGGCGTGGACCGATACGCTGGTCAAGTACCAGACGATCGCCGAAGCGCTGCCGGTGAAGGCCGAAGTCACGGGCTTTACGCGCGGCTCGCAGAACTCGTCGCTCACGCTCCAGCTCGAGCAGGTCGCCGACGCCGGCAACTACAGCGTGACGGCCGAGTTCCTGGATGCGGCCGGCAATGTCGTCGCCTCGGGCACCGAGTCGTCCGGCCCGCTCAAGAAGGGCGAACGCAAGGAAGTCACGATCAAGGCCACAGGCGCCGGCATCTACGGCTACCGGTACAAGCCGATCAAGTAGCGCAGGCCGTGTGAATGGCGGCATGAACGCAGGTTGAATGCCGCCTGACAACGGGCGCGGACGACGCGGAGAGTACTCCGACGACGTCCGCGCCCGTTGTTTTGTCCGTATCGCCCGGCGCTCGTCCGGGCTTCCCGGGACGGTGCAGCCCCCTTCCGGACTGCGTGCCCGACGGCGAACCTTCGGGGCCATGCGCCGTACCCTCCTCCTGATCGGGGCTCTCCTCCTCGCCCACATCGCCCTGCTGACCGTGCGCCCTTCCGGCGCCACGGTGGCCGACACCTCGGAAGGACTCGACATCGGCATCGTCTTCGACGTGGGCGGTCGCGGGGACAAGTCCTTCAACGATGGCGCCTATCTGGGTGGGGTACGCGCGGCCAAGGAGCTCGGCGCCCGTGTCACGTACATCGAACCCGGCGAAGGCTCCGATCGGGAAGCCGGTCTCCGGCTGCTCGCGGCTGAAGGCATGGACATCGTGATCGGAGTGGGATTCATCTTCACCGACGACATCCTGACGCTGGCGAAGGAGTATCCCAACGTCCGCTTCGCCGACGTCGATCTGGCGATCCCCACCGATGCCGCGGGCAATGCGCTGCCGCTGCCTCCGAATCTCCGCGCGCTCAAGTTCCGCGAAGAGGAGGGGTCGTTTCTCGTGGGCGCCCTCGCCGCGCTGGTGGGCAAGAGCAAGAAGGTGGGCTTCGTGGGCGGCATGGACATCGCGCTCATCCACAAGTTCGAAGCCGGCTATCGCGCGGGAGTGCAGTACGTGTGTCCCGACTGCGAAGTCATCGTGAACTATGCCGGCGTCACCCCGGAGGCGTTTCGCAATCCCGGACGCGGCAAAGAGATGTCCCTGGCGATGTACAACCAGGGCGTGAACGTGATCTTCCACGCATCGGGCTCCACGGGGCTGGGCGTTTTCGAAGCCGCACGCACCACCGGCAAACTCGCCATCGGTGTGGACGCCGACCAGTACAGCGAAGCACCCGGATTCGTGCTGACGTCGATGGTGAAAGGCATCGACGAGTCGGTGTACCAGACCGTGAAGGCGGTCAAGGAAGGCACGTTCACCGGCGGCGTGCAGCAATTCGGTCTGGCCGAAAAGGGCGTGGGGTATGTGTACGATGAACACAACCGGGCGCTCATCCCCGACAGTGTGCGGGTGACGCTCGACTCGCTGACGGCGAAGATCATCGACGGACGCATCACCGTGCCCAGCACGCGCGGAGGACGCTGACCGTGAGTGCCGAGTCGTCCGGCTCCTCCAACGCTCCGCTGGCCGTGTGCATCCGCGGTGTGGTGAAGACCTTCGGTGGCGTGATCGCCAATCGGGACGCCTCACTCGACGTCGCGACGGGTGAGATCCATGCACTCGTCGGCGAGAACGGTGCCGGCAAGAGCACGCTCATGCGCGTGCTCGCGGGGCTGTATGCCCCCGACGCCGGCACGGTCGAGGTGAACGGCCGCGACGTGACCGGCTGGAAAACCACCGACGCCATCGCGGCCGGCGTGGGCATGGTGCATCAGCACTTCATGCTGGTGCCCACGCTCACCGTGGCCGAAAACGTGGTGTTGGGGCTCGAACCACGAAAAGGCATGCGGGTGGATCTGCACCGTGCCGTCATCGAAGTGGAGTCGCTCTGCCGCAAGTGCGGCCTGCATGTCGATCCCCGCGCGAAAGTCGCCGATCTCTCGGTGGGCGAAGCGCAGCGCGTGGAGATCCTCAAGGCGCTCTATCGCGGCGCGAAGATCCTGATTCTCGATGAACCCACCGCGGTGCTCTCGCCGCCGGAAGTGCAGGAGCTCTGGACGGTGCTGCGCGCCCTGCGGGCCGACGGGGGCACGGTGGTGCTCATCACGCACAAGCTCGACGAGGTGATCGCGGTGTCCGATACGATCACCGTGATGCGCGCCGGCATGACGGTCTCGCGGTTTCCCACACAGGGTGTGACGCCGCGCGACATCGCGCGGGCGATGGTGGGCCGCGATGTCGCCCTGCACCTCGATGCGGTGGGTGCACCGGGAAGTCACGACCGGCACGGCCAGGAGGCGGAGATGAAGCCATCCGCGCCGCCCGTGCTGCAGGTGTCGGATCTGCGCGTGACCTCCGACCGTGGCACGCTGGCCGTGAACGATCTGTCGTTCGAGATCCGGCCCGGCGAGATCCTCGGCATCGCCGGCGTGGAAGGCAACGGGCAGACGGAACTGCTCGAAGCGATCGCCGGCCTGCGCCATGCCGAGCGTGGACGTATCACGCTGGACGATCTCGCACTCGATGGATTGTCCGTGCGCGACCGCGCCGATCGGGGCCTGTCGCACATTCCCGAAGACCGCCATCGACGCGGCCTCGTGCTCGACTACTCCATCGCCGACAACCTCATCCTCGGCCGGCAGCATCACTTCGCGTCGCGGGGACGACTCGATCAGGTCGCGATCGCCTCGCATGCCGCGGAGCAGATCGGTCGCTTCGACATCCGTCCGGCGATGCCTTCCCTGCCGGCCCGCGCCCTGTCCGGCGGCAATCAGCAGAAAATCGTCATCGCACGTGAGATGGGCCGTCGTTTCAGCGTGCTGCTCGCGGCGCAACCCACGCGGGGCGTGGATGTGGGCGCGATCGAGTTCATTCACGCGCAACTGCGGGCCGCCCGTGACGCGGGCAAGGGCATTCTGCTGGTGAGCGCGGATCTTCCCGAAGTGTTGGCCCTGTCCGACCGCATCGCGGTGATGTACGGCGGACGTTTCGTGACGGTGCTGCCCGCTCGCGATTGTTCGGCGGAGTTGCTCGGACCCTACATGACGGGGGCCGCCGCATGAGCGCCGCCGGCAACACGGGACATAGCGGGAAGCGCACCGAACCCGTCGCGGAAGGCCGTGAACACCTGCCGCGCCAGGTGAGCAGCACCGCGGAAACGCGCGCGCTGGTGCAGGCCACGCCCCGTGTCAGGACGGACATATGGGAAGCGGTTCTTCCCCCACTCGTGGCGCTGTGCATCGCGGCGGTGGTGGGTGATCTGCTGATCCTCAGTTTCGGCGAAGCACCTGCCTCCGTTTTCTCACTGCTCGTGAAGGGAACGTGGGGGAACGCGTACGGCATCGGCCAGGTGTTGTACAAGACCACGACGCTCACCTGCACCGGGCTCGCCTTCGCGCTGGCCGCGCGTGCCGGGCTGTTCAACGTGGGCGCCGAGGGGCAGCTCGCCGCCGGTGGATTTGGCGCGGCACTCGCCGGTCTGCTGCTGCCGTCTGGCATGCCCGCTCTCCTGGCGATACCGGTCTGCGTGCTGGTGGCGATGTTCGCCGGCGCGATCGTGGGCGCGGTGCCCGGTGCGTTGCGCGCACGGTTCGGAGCCAGTGAAGTGATCGTGACCATCATGCTCAACTTCATCGTGCTGGCGCTGCTCAACTGGTTCGTGTCGGCAAAACTGCACGTGCCGGAAACGCTCCACACACCGGCGATCGCTGCCGGCATGGTCCCGCGTCTGGCCGATGTGTTCACGATGTTCCGTGGCAGTGCGGCCAACTTCACGATCGTCCTTGCCCTGCTGGCCGCGGTCGCGAGCTGGTGGTACCTCTTCCACACGCGCAGCGGTTACGAGTTGCGTGCGGTGGGGCTGCAACCCGATGCCGCCGAGTATGGCGGCGTGCGTGTCCCGCGCGTGTTGTGGGTCACGATGGCGTTGTCGGGCGCGCTCGCCGGTCTTGGCGGCGTGAACTTCGTGCTGGGGTACAAGGGCTACTACGAAGACGGATTTGCCGGTGGCGCCGGCTTTCTGGGCATCGCCGTGGCTCTCGTTGGACGCAATCATCCGTTCGGCATTCTCGGCGCGGCCCTGCTGTTCGCCACCCTGTCGCAGGGTGGGCTGGCGGTGAACGCCATCGTGCCCAAGCAGCTCACGGACATTCTCACCGCGGTGGTGATTCTCGCGGTGGCCACCGCGGTGCCCGAAGTGCAGAAACAACTGCGGGCGGCCGCGGCCAGCGTGTCGGCCTCCTTCCATGCCGCGCGGCGCGGCGCCCCGGGAGGCACGGCATGATCGTGCTGATCTTCGTCCTGCAGACCATCCGCATCGCGATCCCGTATCTGCTGGCCGCGGCGGGCGGGGTGATGTCCGAACGGGTGGGAGTCATCGCCCTGGGCCTCGAAGGGCTCATGCTGTCGGGGGCGTTTGGTGCGGCACTTGGCAGCTACTACGGCAACTCGCCGTGGATGGGACTGCTCGGCGCCCTGGTGGCCGGAGCCGTCGTGACCGTGGTGCTGGCCATCGCGACGCTGCGCTTCAAGGCCAATCAGGTCGTGGTGGGCGTGGCGATCAATCTGCTCGTGGTGGCCACCACGCGATTTTTTCTCCGTCTCGTTTTTGACAGCGCCAGCAATTCACCGCGTGTGCCGGGCTTCGGCGGTGAAGGCATCAGCAATGTGTTGCTGGCGAGTTTCGTGAATCCGGTCGTCTGGCTGGGGCTCGCCGCCCTGCCGGTGCTGGGATGGGTGTTGTATCACACGCCGTTCGGGCTGCGGGTGCGGGCCGTGGGCGAGAAGCCCGAAGCGGCCGCATCGCTGGGCGTGGCGGTGACCTCCCTGCGATTCAAGGGACTGCTCATCGCCGGTGCGCTGGCCAGTCTGGGTGGCGCCTATCTCTCGCTCGATCAGCATCAGTTCACCGACAGCATGACGGCGGGACGCGGATTCATCGCGCTCGCGGCGGTCATCTTCGGTCGCTGGGAGCCGGTGCGTGTGGCCGTGGCCTGCGTGCTGTTCGCCGCGGCCGAAACCCTGCAGATCCAGTTGCAGGGTGCACAACTCATTCCGAGCCAGTTCGTGGAGATGATCCCCTACCTCCTCACGATCATCGCCCTCGCCGGTGTGGTGGGCCGCAGTGTTGCGCCGGCCGCCCTCGGCAAAACCGACTAGCTCTCCCTTCCGTCCGCTCGCATCGGCGAGCACGCATGGCCGACTCTCCCACCTCGTCTTCTCCCTCCGCTTCCCCGACGCCCGGCGCACCAGGGCTGCCCAGTTCCGACGACCTGCCTTCCGACGGCGGCAAGACTGCCTTCGGC
The DNA here is from genome assembly GCF_037190085.1 of Gemmatimonas aurantiaca. Taxonomy (NCBI): domain Bacteria; kingdom Pseudomonadati; phylum Gemmatimonadota; class Gemmatimonadia; order Gemmatimonadales; family Gemmatimonadaceae; genus Gemmatimonas; species Gemmatimonas aurantiaca. The sequence goes on along the minus strand of NZ_JBBCJO010000011.1, from coordinate 245,981 downwards.
AAACTCGTCGTGCTGATGATCACGGCGTTCATCGACATGCTCGGCCTGTTGATGATCCTGCCGTTGCTGCCCTTTTATGCCAAGAATCTCGGCGCGGGCGGATTCGTCGTCGGACTGCTGGTAAGTTCCTTCAGCGTGGCGCAACTCCTGAGCGCGCCGATGTGGGGGCGATTCAGCGATCGGTACGGCCGGCGGCCCGCGCTCATGGTGGGACTCGGCGCGAGTGCCGTAGCGTATGTGGTGTTCGCGTATGCGGACAGTCTCTGGCTGCTGTTCCTCTCGCGCATCGTGCAGGGCGCCGGTGGGGGAACGGTGAGCGTGATCCAGGCCTACGTGGCCGATGCCACGAAACCCGAGGATCGCGCCAAGAGTCTCGGTTGGCTGTCCGCCGCCACCAACGCCGGCGTGGCGCTCGGTCCGGTCATCGGAAGCTGGGTGCAACACTGGAGTTCGCATACACCGGGGCTGGTCGCGGCGGCGTTGTGTGTCGTGAACATGGCGTTCGCGAGGAAGTATCTCACGGAAATCCGGAAGCCGGGTGGTTCGTCCACCGATGGCTCGAAGCCGGTGCGTCGCAGTTCGCGCGAAGCCGTGTTCCGTGTGCTCTCGCACCCCAGTGAACCATCGTCACGACTCATTCTCATCTACGCCATCGCGATCGGCGCCTTTCAGGGCACGACCGCCATTCTCGCCCTCTTCCTTGCGTGGCGCTTCGGTGTCACGGCTGATACGATCGGCTACTTCTTCATGTACATCGGGGTGCTGAGCGTGGTGGTGCGGGCGCTCATCCTCGGCCGCCTGGTCGATCGGGTGGGAGAACCGCGTCTCAGTCGATGGGGCGTGGTGTTTCTCGCCGTGGGACTCGTGGGCGTGTCGTTGTCGCACGACTATTTCACACTCGCCCTGGCCGTTGGCATGCTGCCATTGGGCACGGCCTTCACGTTCCCCTGTGTGACCGCCATGCTGTCGCGCGTGGTGAGCAGCAGTGAACGTGGTCTCTACATGGGCGTCCAGCAGACATACGGCGGCATCACACGCGTCGCCTTCCCCGTGATCCTGGGCGCCGCCTTCGACTATCTGGGAGAGCCCACGCCGTTTCTCATCAGCGCGGCCATGGTGCTGGCCACGCTGGCCATGGGACGGGACCTCGAGAAGTACGCACCGCGGACCGTGAAGGCATGAGCCGCGAATGATCGCGAAGAGGAAGGCGGACCTGAGGCCGGTGCCGTCGCGGTGATCACCGCGCCGGCAACGCCACCGCAACACCGCCTTACGCATCCGCGAGCACACCCGCATCCTGTCGGCGCACCATCGACGCGTACAGGCCGTCCAGTGCCAGCAGGAAGTCATGGTCCCCCTGTTCCACGACGCGCCCGTCCTGCAGCACGAGAATGAGATCGGCGCGACGGATGGTGGAGAGCCGGTGTGCGATGATGAACGTCGTGCGTCCCGACACCAGATCGGCGAGCGACGCCTGGATGAGCTGTTCGCTCTCGGTGTCGAGATTGCTCGTCGCCTCGTCGAGGATGAGCAGCTGCGGGTCGGCCAGAATGGCGCGGGCGATGGCGAGCCGCTGTTTCTGTCCGCCGGACAGTTTGACGCCGCGCTCGCCGACGATGGTGTCGTACCCCTGCACCAGACGCTCGATGAACTCGTGTGCATTCGCGCGGCGGGCCGCGTCGATGACCTCGGCGTCGGTGGCATCGTGTCGACCGTAGGCGATGTTGTCCCGCACCGTCCCGTCGAAGAGAAAGACTTCCTGCTGCACGAGCGCCAGACGGGAGCGATAGCTCGCGAGCCGCATCTGCCGGAGGTCGATGCCATTCACCCGAATGGCGCCCGTCGTGGGATCGTGGAAACGCGCCACGAGATCGGTGATGGTGGTCTTGCCCGCGCCGCTGCGCCCGACCAGCGCGACCACCGTGCCGCCGGGAATAGTGAGATCGAGATCGTGCAGTACGGGCTTGCCTTCGTGGTAGGCGAAGGACACGTGGTCGAAACGGATCTCGTCGATGGTATCGGGCGCCGGCACCGCGTCCGGCACATCGGGCTTGTCCGGTTTCATGGCCAGCACTTCGAACACCCGCTCCATGGCCGCAAGCGCGCGTTGCATCTCGCTGAAGGAGTTCACGATGTTCCACACCGGTCCCATCAGCAGGAACGTGTACCACTGGAACGCGAAGATGTCGCCCACCGACGCATTGCCACGAAGTGCGAGATGACCGCCGTACCACACGATCACCACGTTCACGATGGCGATCAGCAGGCCCCATGACGTCCACAGCACCAGCTCCCGTCGACTGGCGAACAGTTCCTTGCGCAGTACGGTGTGCCGTCCCTGCATGTAGGCCAGCAGTTCGCGTGTTTCCTGCCGGAAGGCGCGCACCACGCGAATGCCGCTGAACGCTTCGCCCACACGGCCGTCGATCTGCTCGGCGTCCTGACGCACCACGCGATAGATGGGCCGGATGCGTCTGGCGAACGTGAAGCTCATGAACATCGCGCCCGGAATCACGGCCAGTGCGGTGAGTGCGAGCCGCCAGTTGAGCGAGACCAGCACCCCCATGGCCATGAGCAGCTTCACCACCGAAATCGATGGCGAGATGATCGCCATCTGCAGCAGACCGCTGGTGGTCTCCACATCGCCGGAAAGACGGGAAAGCAGCCCACCCGTCTTCATGTTCCACAGTGTCGGCAACGGCAGATGCATGAAGCGATCGAAGATCGCCCGCCGCAGCGCGAGAATCACCTTCACATTCAGAATGCGCTGCGTGTAGTCCTTGGCCACCGTGATGAGCGCCGAGAGCACGACCAGCAGCAGAAACGCCGCGCCGGCGGCGTTGAGGCGGAAGAACTTGTCCGGCAATGGCAGATTCGCCAGCAGCACCCGATCGACGATGTAGCGCATGAACAACGGCTCCACCGATTGTGCGCCAGCGGACAGCAACGCCAGCACACACACCGCCATCAGCCGTTTGCGATGCGGCGCCAGCCATCGCAGGTAGTCGCGCAGGTAATCCCCGCGCTTTCCCTCCAGCAGACGCGCGCGCCACGGCGATCGGTTACCGGCGATCGGCTCCGCCACATCGGCGGTCGCTCCCGTGCGCTCGTCGTCGCGCTTGTTCCCGAGCTGCTCGCCAAGCGTGCCCGCCGCATACTGCCGCACGAACTCCCGGTAACGGGCGCGCGAGGACCGTGCGGGTGACGGCGGGGGAGGTTCACTCATGGGGTGCGATCCGCGTTGGTCTACTCAGCAACGTAGCGCCAGGGTGCGGTGGGCGAAGCCCGACGCCAGATCGTGAAGAACGATGCGCCCGGCGGGGCAGCGCCGGAAGACGCGGCTTCGCCTGGGGCCGCTTTCGGTCGGATCACACCGAACGTGATGCCCAGATCGCCGCTCGAAGCCACGAACGCCGTATCGGCGCGCCACACGATGGTGCTGGGGGCGTCGAGTGCCTGACCGCCGGCCACCACCCGCGCGATGGCCGCCGCGCCGCGGGTGAATCGCCCCTCGGTCAGCAGTCCCACATTGAGCGACTCCTCCGTGCCCAGCGCCGCGAACGCCGCCCCCACGCCGATGCGCTGCGCCTCATTGGAAAACCCCGCCTCCGCGTCGATGAGACCACGGCGATGCGCGGCAAGGACCGCGGCGTCCCGCGTGGGCTTGTGCATCTGCGCGGGCAGCAGCGGTGGCAGCACCGTCGAATCGATGCTCACCGTGCTGTCGATCGCCCGCCGTCGCCACGCGGCCACCCGCCATGGAGTATCCGCTCCTTCACCGTCGCGCACCCAGTACGCCAGATACTTGTATTGTCCATGCCCACCGTTCGGACGGGAAGTGAGCATGAACCCCACGGTGAATCCGTGCCGTCCGTCGGCCGAAAGCCCCACACGAATGGGCGTCCACGTGACACGTGCCGCCGAATCGGCAGTGGCGGTGAGGGCGTCGAGCACGGCGGTCCTGCCCGCGAGCATCTGTCCACGCGGGGCGGGCATCACCACGCCATCGTCGAACATGGCACCGAGTGCCTCCCGCATGGTGTGTGCTCGCGCCGCCGATGCAAACGCCCGATCGGCGGCCATCAGTGCGGCTGCCGTGGCAGCCGCGGTGGCAGTCGTGCCGTTCGTGGGCGGCTGCATGGATTGCATCGGCTTCACCGGCGTGGCGGACGGCCAGACGCCGAGGAACGTCGAGGTCAGCAGAGACGTCAGAATGGAAAGTGAGATCATACGATTCCTTACGTTACGGGTGCGCGCAGGTGTCGGCACGCCACCGCTGGCGATGAACCGTGACACCGGCGAGTTTCCTGCCATGCCGTTCCCCCGCGCCGCTGGTGTGCTGTTGCACCCGTCGTCCCTCCCTGGAACAGGCGGGATCGGCGATCTGGGTCCCGACGCACATCGTTTCGTCGACTGGCTCGGCGAGACCGGCTTCAGGATCTGGCAGATGCTGCCCCTGGGACCGACCGGATATGGAGACTCGCCGTACCAGTGCTTCTCCGCCTTCGCCGGCAATCCCCTGCTGATCCACATCCCGGAGTGGCACGGCGCCTTTCCGGTGCACACGGTGGATTTCACGGCGGTGGCGGCGGCAAAACGCCATGCGTTGGCGTCGTGGCTCGACACGCAGCCATATGACACGGCCACCGACGAATTCGTACACGCCCAGCGACAGTGGCTGCCGGACTATGCCCTGTTCATGGCCATCAAGCGCGCCCACGGGGACACACCATGGACATCATGGGACGCCACCCTCGCATTGCGGGACGAGCCCACGCTGGCAGAGTGGCGCGCACGCCTGACCGACGACATCACGCGCACCTACAAGGAGCAGTACGTCTTTCATCGGCAGTATTCGGCGCTGCGCACCGCGTGCCGGGAGAAGGGCATCGCACTGATGGGTGATGTGCCCATCTATGTGGCGCACGATTCCGCCGATGTGTGGACGCACCGTGATCTGTTTGCTCTGCACCCCGATGGCACGCTGCGGGTGCAGGCGGGTGTGCCGCCCGACTACTTCAGCGAAACCGGCCAACTGTGGGGCAATCCCCTCTACGAATGGCCGCGTATGCAGGAGCGCGGATTTGCCTGGTGGATCGAACGCCTGCGCGCCGCGCTGTCGCAGTTCGATCTCGTGCGTCTCGATCACTTCCGCGGCTTCGAAGCGTACTGGGAAGTGCCCGGTGATGCGCTCACGGCCATTCACGGCCGCTGGTGCGCAGGTCCCGGATCCGCATTGTTCGTTGCCCTCGAAGCCGCGCTGGGTCCGCTGCCCATTGTCGCCGAGGATCTGGGTGTGATCACACCCGAAGTGGAAGCCCTGCGGGATCGGTTCGACTTCCCGGGCATGAGCATCCTGCAGTTTGCCTTTGCCGATCCGTCGTCGGATTTCCTGCCCCATCGCCTCGTTCGCAACCGCGTGGTCTACACGGGCACGCACGACAACGACACCACGCTTGGCTGGTGGAACACCATCGGCGCCGGTGATTCCACGCGTTCGGCCGACGAGGTCGCGCGTGAGCGGGCGTTTGCCATGCGCTATCTCGACTGCGATGGTACGGCGATGCACTGGACGCTCATGCGTGCCGCGCTGGCCTCGGTGGCCAACACGGCTCTGGTCCCCATGCAGGACGTACTCGGACTGGGCAGCGAAGCCCGCATGAATCTCCCGGGACGTCAGGGTGGCAACTGGGGCTTCCGGTTTTCGTGGGACCAGATCGCGCCCGCCACGACATCCCGTCTGCGCGAACTGGTGGAAACCTACGGGCGCTGACCCGGTGTGTGCGGCACGTCGATCTCTCCCTCGGCGGGCGGTTCATAGGCGTACGTCATCGCCATTGCCGCAATCCAGCCGAGGATCGTCCAACCCAGCATGAGGTTCACGAGCGCGATCGTGCGAAACCGGCGGCTGCCGCGTTTCCAGGCCAGCAGCGTGGGCAGGACATACAGCGCCACACTGATCACGATCATGATCCAGCCTTTGGGCAACCCGCCGCCGGTGTAGGCAGGCTGAGCGCTTTCTTCGGCAAGCTGGGTGACGGAGACCGGGATCATGGGGTGAATATAGAGGCCAATTCAGACCTGATGCATTTTTCGAAGATGCATTCTTCAGAGATGACCATGCACACGCCCATTCTCGTCGACCGCGCGCTCGCCCGTCGTCTCGAACGCTGCGAAGCTCACGCCAATGCCTCGTTCGTGGAGGCCCGTGCGGCGATTGTATCGGAAATGCCGGCGGGGCGTGCGCCGGAGACCACGCCGGAAGTCGCGCCGGAAGTCGCGCCGGCAGTCGCGCCGGCAGTCGCTCCGGCAGCGGAGCCCGCATGGCGGGACATCGACGGCACCTGGGCCATGTTCGACGGTGCCGGATCGCCTCTCACGCAGAGCTTCGGATTCGGCATGCACACCGATCCGTCTGATGAACAGATGGCGCGTCTCGAGCACTTCTTTTTCTCGCGCGGCAGTGATGCGATGCACGAGATCGGCGTGGTCGCCGATTCCGCCGTCCTGCCGATTCTCGCGGCACGGGGATACCGCCCGCTGGAGTGGTCGCAGGTTCTCTGCCAGCCACTGAGACATTCCCACGGCCCCGTCGTATCACGCGAGGGACTGGCCGTTCGGGCCACGACGCCGGACGAGGCGGACCACTGGGCGGATGTCGCCGCGCAAGGATGGTCCAGCGAAGGTACCGGTCTGGAGGATTTCATCCGCGCGTTCGGTCAGGTGAATGCGCGGGCGAAGGCGACGTCCTGTTTTCTGGTCGAATCCAGCGGAACGCCCATCGCGGCGGGTGCGCTGCATATCCACGAGGGGGTGGCGCTGCTGGCTGGCGCCAGCACGATCCCCGCGGCCCGCCGACGTGGTGCACAGCGCGCGCTGCTCGAAGCCCGGCTGGCGTTCGCGATCGAATCCGGTTGCGATCTGGCCATGATGGTGGCCGCACCGGGCAGCACGTCGCAGAAGAACGCGCAGCGGGCCGGATTCCAGATCGCGTATTCGCGGGTGAAGTGGGTGCAAGCGGCGATTACCACTCCCTGATCACGCCACTCCCCAGCAGGATGCCCACGACCACACTCAAGCCCGCGGCCCCAAGTCGCAGATAGTGCAGTGCGATCGTATGCCGACGCCCGACGGCATTGGTCGTGATGCCGGAGAGGGCGGAGACCAGCGACATCCCCACGATCGTGCCGATGCCGAAGGCGAGCAGATAGAACGTCTGCTCGCGAGCGTTCGGAGACGCGGCCACCAGCAGGACGATCACCGCCCCGCTTCCGGCGAGTCCGTGCAGCACCCCGAACCCCAGCGCACGAAGCCGGGTCCGCACGCCCCGACTTTCGACATCGGGCGTCACGTCATGCGTCACGTCATGACGATGCCGGTGATTCCCTTGCGCCACCCGATGATGCCCTCCCCGATCACGCCGATGGTGCCGGGCCTCGGCCACGATCGTTCCCAGGCCGAGCGCGAGCAGCATCAGCGCCACGCCCAGTTCGGCGACGGTGTAGAAGCGTTCCGGCACATGGATATCCAGCGCAATCAGGGCCAGCGCCACCAATGCCACGCTGAGGGTGTGCCCGATGCCCCAGGCCATTCCCAGGCCGGCCGCTCTGAACACCCGCCGCTCCTGCGTGGCCAGCGTGGTGACCGCGGCGAGATGATCCGGCTCGAACGCATGACGGAATCCCACGAGAAATCCCACGCCGATGGCGGAGAGCAGCAGTGATGTCATGAGTGAGCCATGTCTTGCCTGAAAGTGGCGGGGAGCGATCCGGAAGGATCGGAATCCCGCAGGAATGTGTGAGCCGCCACGAGCGCCTGACCAAGCGCCAGTCCGCCATCATTGCAGGGCACCTGACGGTGTTCCAGCGTCTCGAATCCATTCCGGGCGAGTGCGTCGCCGGTCAACTCGGAGAGCAGACGATTCTGGAACACACCGCCGGTGAGGCCGACCCGTCGCATGTCCATCCGATCGTTCACGAGACGTGCAACCGTGACGATGGCCCCCGCGATCGCGGCATGAATCGACCATGCCATCGCCGACAGGAGCTCCGCGCGATCGGAAGACTCCCGCGATGCGTCTTCCGACATGGCTTCGAGTTGCCGCACATCGTCGAGCAGCGCGCGGATCATCGGCGCCGGATCGATGATCCATCGTGGCGCGTGCGAGCGGGCCGCACGACTGTCGTCACCCGGGCGAACGACGCAATGATAGCGGGGCTTCCGATGCCGATGACGTCGCCCCAGCACTTCGAGCCACACCGCGGCCTGCCCTTCATACGAAATCGTCGTGGGACCTCCACACAACACCGCGCAGGCGTCGAGCAGTCGTCCCATGCTCGATGATTCCACGGTCGCAATGCCACGTGTGAACTGCCGCTGCATGATCACGCGCGACGCGGGCGTCACGTGCTCGCGGACACCGCATGGCAGTTGCGAATCATCGGTCACGTCGAAGCCCAGACCATGCAACAATCCCAGCGCGCTGCGAACCGGCTGCTTCACGGCGGCATCACCACCCGCCAGTGGAAAGGAGGCCAGCGCGGCCATCCGTTGATAGCCGGTGCAGTCTCCCAGGAGCGCTTCACCACCCCAGACCGTGCCATCGGGGCCGTACCCCGTGCCATCGAAGGTGAACGCAAGAATGGGCTCATCACTAGGCAGTCCGTGTTCTCCCAGCAGGGAGGCCAGGTGCGCATGGTGGTGCTGTACACGAACGAGCGGGAGCGATCGTGCGCGCGCCTGACCGACAGCCCAATGCGCCGAGAGATATCCGGGATGCATATCGCACGCCATGACCCGCACGGTTCCGCCATGCATGGCTTCGAGTCGCTGGACGGCCATGGCCAATGCCTCGATCGTCTCCGGACTGCCCACGTCACCCACATGACTGGACAACGTGATCCGCCCGCCGCTGAACAGCGCCGCCGTCGATTTGAGTTCCGCGCCAACGGCGATCACCTCGACCGCGGCCCGTGTGGTCCGGCCGACATCGATCGGATACGGTGCGTACCCACGCGACCGGCGCACCGGCCGCTCGCTGCCATCCCGAGCGAGCTGGACCACCGAATCGTCACAGGGAACCACGATCTCGCGGTCGTGCATCAGGAAGCCGTCCACGAGCGACGCGAGCCGCCGCACCGCGTCCCCATCGCTCCATGCCATCGGCTCGTCGCTCAGATTGCCGCTTGTGCACACGAGCGGTCCATCGGCGGCGAGCAACGCATGCAGGGGAAACGCGGGCAACATGACGCCCACCTGATCCAGGCCCGGCGCCACCTCCCTGGCGAACCGCTGCCACGATCCATCCATGTCGAGGGGGACCAGCACGATCGGATGGGCGGGAGTCTGCAGCAACGCGGCCGTTGGTGCACTCACGTCGGCGTATGCGCGCAGGGTGGTCAGGGAATCGACCAGCACGGCCAGCGGTTTGTGCGGACGACGCTTGCGCAGTCTGAGCGTCGCCACCGCGTCGGCGTTGCGCGCATCGCACAACAGGTGATAGCCGCCGATCCCCTTGGCGGCGATCACGCCCCCGCCGCGCAACACGGCCAGTGCCTCACGCAGTGCCTGTTCCCCGCGCATCGACGCACCGGCTGCGGAATGCCCGTTCACCGCCGGCACATGCCAGGCGAGTTGCGGTCCGCATTCCGGACACGCATTCGGCTCGGCATGAAAACGACGATGTCCCGGATCTTCGTATTCCCGCCGACAGGCATCGCACATCACGAAGCGGCGCATCGTGGTGCGCTCGCGATCGTACGGCACGCCCGTCACGATCGTGAACCGTGGCCCACATTGGGTGCAGTTGAGGAATGGATAGCGGTAGCGGCGATCGGCGGGATCATGGAACTCCCGCCAGCAGTCTTCGCACGTCGCGAGATCCGGCGCGATCGGAGCGATCCGGGTCTCCGATGGCGTGGTGGTCGAGGCGACACTCGTCACGATGTGGAAGCCGCATACGCCGCGCGGCGATTCGGCATGGACCTCCATCGCTTCGATCCGCGCGGCGGGCGGTGCTTCGATCGGCAAAGCGGTCACGAACCGCTCGAGTCGGTTCTCGTCGCCCTCCACCTCGATGACCACGGTGTCGTCGGCGTTCCAGACCGCGCCCCCCAGTCCGAGACGTGTCGCGAGTCGGTGCACATAGGGACGGAATCCCACGCCCTGCACGGTTCCCTGAAGATGCACGACCCGCCGTCCGGGAGCGGACGTCCGGGGTTCTGCGTCGGGCGGACGGACGGAGGCGTGCATTGCGCAAACGTCGTCGATGGACGCCACGCGTGGAAATAGCATGATCTTGCCATAACGCCGGAGGGCACGGGCGCATAACGTTGCCGCACCTCACCCCGATCCCGTTTCAGGAGGGACTGCATGGGGACCGCCTTGCCTTCCGCCACCAGTGCTGCCCACGAGCAGTTGCTGGCCCGCCTGTCGGAAGAGAAAACCATCGATGCGCTGAACCGCCTGCTCGACCGTCTCGACGTCATCGCCTTTCTGGCGGACGCCCTGGACGGTTTTCTCTCCCGCGCCAACGTGGTGGCGGAAAGCGTCGCCGAGAGCGTGTCCGACCTGAAGCGCCTGACCGGTGACGAGACCGCGACCGGCGATGTCATCAGCCGCATTCCACAGCTTGCCCGCGTCGGCGTACAACTGGCGGACGTTTCCGCCACACCGGCGTTTCAGCGACTGATCGATTCGGGATTGATCGAACGACTCGGCAACGAGCAGACCATCGACGCGGTGAAGGCCGTGCTCGATCGGCTTGAACTCGCCGCGTTCACCCTCGACGCGATCGATGGATTCCTGCGCCGGGGAGACACCATCGCGACGGCGCTGTCCGACGACATCGACGATCTCAAACGGGCCTCCGACGCGGACTTCACCAAATTCAAGGAAGTCCTCGCCGCGCTGCCCCCGCTGGTGGCGGCCGGACAGACGCTGGTGAAGTCGGGAATGCTGGAGCCCCGCACCGTCGAAGTGCTCGGCAAGATCGGGCGATCGGCGGCCGATTCGTACGAGGAAGCCCGCACGTCGAACGCGGAATCGAAGCCCATCGGCATGCTGGGTCTTCTGCGGGCCCTGCGCGATCCCGACGTGAATCGCGCGGTGAGTTTCGCGCTCCACGTCTCCAAGGCCTATGGACAGACGCTGGCCCGCTGAGTCGGTCACCCGATGCATGAACTGTCCATCGCCCAGAGCATCGTCGAGGTGGCCGGCGCGGAAGCCGCGCGCCTGCAAGCGACCCGCATTCTGACGGTGTACCTTGCCGTGGGTCGGCTCTCCGGAATCGAAGCGGGAGCGCTGCAGTTTTCCTATGATCTCGTCACCGAAGGGACGGTGCTCGCCGGCTCCCGCCTGGTGATCGAGGATGTTCCCATCAGCATCTACTGTGCCCCCTGCGGCGCTCTGCGGGAGCTGCCGGGGGTCAATCGGTTCCGGTGTCCGGTCTGTGACACGCCGAGCGGGGATATCCGGCGCGGACGCGAACTGGACCTCACCGGACTGGAGGTGGACGAACGCGTGGCTGCGACCTGTGAGACCCTTTCGCCCGTGAACGGCACGGACGCCATGACCGGCGTTCCGGAGCGTCCGGCATGACATCCACATTGCCTGCCACGCGGATCGTCGAGGTTCGCGCCGGCATTCTCCGCAAGAACGACGAACTCGCACGTGCACTGCGCGCGCGATTCGAAGCGGCCGGTGTGTTCGTGGTGAACCTGGTATCGAGTCCGGGAACGGGTAAGACCGCGTTCCTCGAATGGACACTCACCGCATTGCATCAGCGTGGTGTGCGGGTTGCCGCACTGGTGGGCGACCTCGAGACCGACAACGACGCCCGGCGTCTCGCCCGGAGCGGTGCACCGGTGCGGCAGATCAATACCCATGGGCGCTGTCATCTCGAGGCGGAGATGATCGAGGCGCATCTCGACGGGTGGGCGCTCGGCGAACTCGATGTACTGTTCGTGGAGAACGTCGGAAACCTGGTCTGCCCCGCGTCCTACGATCTCGGAGAAGCGCTACGGCTCGTGCTGCTTTCCGTGACCGAAGGCGAGGACAAGCCGCTCAAGTATCCCACGATGTTCAATTCCGCCGACATCGCGATGATCACGAAGGCCGACCTTGCCACCGCCTGCGAATTCGACCGGGCGGCCGCCGGCGCCGCGATCGAGTCGGTGCGGCCGGGCATGCCGGTGCTCGCCTGCTCGTCGCGTACGGGCGAAGGGCTGGACGAATGGCTCGCATTGCTCGACAGGCGACGGTCACACTGGCGCACGCAGTGGCCGGCCCCGGGCGTGGTCCCATCGCCTGCCACGTCGTCGCGCACTGTGCCCTGAGCGACGAGTCGTCTCGGTGATTCGCGCATCTCTTCCTCCAGGAAGTCCGGCCCTCGATCTCGTTGGTGCGGCGGCCGCGGTCCTGGCGCGCGAACCCGATGGCGTGGCCCTGCGGGAGACACTGTGCTCCACCATCGCAAAGCGACTGCATGCACCCCTCGTGGCCATCGGCACGGTCCATGAAGGCGAGGTCACGACGATCGTCGGCAATAGGGCGCTTCCCGAGCAGCAGAGCACACGCACGCTGCGCGGGGTCATGCGCGTTGCAGCGACCCGCCGCGAACTGCTGCTCAGCAACGAATCGTTCGACGCCATCGCGGGCACCTGTGTCACGCCTCAGATGCTCGGCTGGCGAAGCGTCGCCGTACTGCCGGTGGCACATCACGCCGGCCACTCGACGGCCGTGCTGTTGGTGTCGGCAACCGAGGAGCAGGGATTTCCGCGGGACATCCTGCGGGGACTCACGATCGTCGCCGACCAGTTGGCCGTTGCGGTCGATCGTGCCGAACTGCTCGGACGGCTCGCCGAATGGTCGAACGGCATGGAAGCGCTGCTGGCATTTTCCGGATCGGTGCACCGGCATCGGGAGCCGACCGAACTCGTCCAGGAAATGGTGGAGCATGCCGCCCGCTTCCTGAAGGCCGATGGCGGCCGTGGGGGCCTGACCGGACTCTCGCCGGACGGCGAGGTCGTGACGAGTTCGGAAGCGTACTGGCGAAGTGGAAGCTGGCGGCGGATGCCCCGTCGATGGAAGAGAAGCGAGGGCATCCCCGGTCGTGTGCTGGACCACGAGTTTGCCGTTCTGACGGCCGACTATCCGAACGAATCGGCACGGGACAACGAACTCGCGGAACAGGACAACGTGCACCATGCGATCTGTGTGCCCCTGCGCGATGCATCCCACCAGGTCGTCGGGTTTCTGGAACTGCATCGCGGCGCGGAACGCCCAGCCTTCACCTGGAACGATGCCTCCTTTCTCGAAGCGCTGGCCGACACCACCGCCATGGCCATCGAAAATTCGCGTCTCGTGACGGCATTGGCCGCGAAGAACGCCGAGGTGCGGCAGCTCTTTGCCCTGCACGCCGACCGCATCGAGGAGGAACGACAGCACATCGCCCGTGAACTGCACGACGAAGCCGGGCAGGCGCTGGTCGGCGTGAAGCTCGCCCTGCAGGTGCTCTCGCGTGTCCTGCCCACCGATGTGCCGGCCGTACGCGCTCCGCTCGACGAACTCCGTCTGCAGGTGAATCAGGCCACGGCACGATTCCGTCAGCTCGCCCGGCGGTTGCGCCCGCCGGCGCTCGATCAACACGGGCTGGCCGCCGCGCTGGCACAACTGGCCCACGACACGGAGCAACGCGGTGGCTTCTCGGTGCAACTCCAGGTGGATGGACTCGATCAGCGTCGCTTTCCCCTGCATGAGACAGCCGTGTTCCGCATCGTGCAGGAGGCGTTGACCAACGTGAGCGCCCACGCCGAAGCCTCCGTCGTCAGCGTGCAGGTCGCCGAGACTCCGCAGCATCTGTTCGTGCGCGTGGCCGATGATGGATGCGGCTTCGATGCGACCCTGCGGCAGGCGGGGCTCGGTCTGCGCGGTATCGCCGAACGCGCCCATCAGCTCGGCGGCGTCTGTCAGGTGGAGAGTCGTCCGGGCCATGGAACGACAGTGTCCGTGCACCTTCCCCTGGGATGAGTACGCGCATCCGCATCGTCCTCGTGGACGATCATGCGCTCGTGCGCCGCGGCCTGGCGCTGCTGCTGCGTCTCGAGGGCCGGCACGAAATCATCGGCGAAGCCGGCAGCGGTGAGGCGGCGCTGCCGCTCATCGAATCGGAGCGTCCCGACCTGGTGATTCTCGACCTCAACATGCCGGGCATGGATGGCCTCGAGACACTGCGTCGTCTTCGCGCGCGCGGAATTCCGACCAGAGTGCTCGTGCTTTCCATGCACGATGAAACCCATCTCGTGGGAGAAGCGCTGACGGCCGGCGCCGACGGTTATCTGCTCAAGGACTCGATGGACGATGAGCTCTTCCTGGCCATCGACGGGATCATGCGCGGTCAACGGTATCTCGCGGCCGCCATCGACCGGGCCCGCCTCCAGGAGTCGCGTCTGCGTCCCATGGCGCTCACGGCGCGGGAGCGCGAAGTCCTGCAGCTCATCGCCAACGGCCTGACCACGAGTGCCGTCGCCGAGACACTCAACATCTCGCCGCACACGGCCACACGTCATCGGGCGAACCTCATGCAGAAGCTGAACGTGCACAACCAGGTGGAGTTGGTCCGCATCGCCGTCGGTCAAGGACTGATCGTACTGCAGACGCCGACCTGAATCGCCGGTACGGTCCCCGCCGCATCTACCAAGTTCTTGCTATTGTTGCGCCCCGCCGGCGGGCGCATCGTGTCGGTGATTCGGCAGTCGATGCTGCACGGCATCCCCCTTCCTTCCCACTCCCCGTCGGTCCATCGGGCCGACCCCGCAGGAGACTCCCCACATGGCAACGGTGCTGTGGCTGCAGGGTGGCGCGTGTTCCGGGAACACGATGTCCTTCCTCAATGCCGAGGAGCCGAGTGCATGCGATCTCGTCACCGACTTCGGCATCGACATCCTCTGGCACCCGTCGCTCGGTTTCGAAATGGGCGCACCGGTGCGGCAGATGCTCGACGATCTCGCGGCCGGCAGGCGGCAGCTCGACATCTTCGTCTTCGAAGGCACGGTCATCCTCGGTCCGAACAAGACCGGGCGATTCAACATGTTCGCCGACCGTCCGATGAAAGACTGGGTGCAGGAGATCGCCGCGCATGCGGGTGCCGTCGTGGCCCTCGGTGACTGTGCCTGCTGGGGCGGCATTCCCGCCACGGAACCCAACCCGGTCGACAATGTCGGTCTGCAGTATCTCAAGCGGAAGCAGGGCGGCTTCCTGGGCAGCGACTTCCGTTCCAAGTGGGGACTTCCCGTGGTGAACATCCCGGGCTGCCCCACACACCCCGACTGGGTGACGCAGATCCTGGTGGCCATCGCGTCGGGACGGGCCGGCGATATCGCACTCGACGATCTCCAGCGCCCGCAGACGTTCTTCAAGACGTTCACGCAGACGGGTTGCACGCGTGTGCAGTACTTCGAATACAAGCAGAGCACGATGGAATTCGGACAGGGCACCCGACAAGGCTGTCTCTTCTACGAGCTCGGATGCCGCGGACCGATGACCCATTCGCCCTGCAACCGCATTCTCTGGAACAGGCAATCGTCGAAGACCCGCGCGGGCATGCCCTGCACCGGGTGCACCGAACCCGAGTTCCCGTTCCACGATCTCAAGCCCGGAACGGTGTTCAAGACGCAGAAGGTGAGCGGCACCATTCCCAAGGAAGTCCCGACCGGCACCGACCACGTCTCGTACATGGCACACGCCGCGGCGGCCCGGATCGCGGCGCCCAAGTGGGCCAAGGAAGACATGTTCGTCGTCTGAGCCACGGCGCGGTTTCCCCTCACCTTTCCCTTTCCCGAGCACAATAGCCATGGCCACGGCCACCCAGCCCATGCCCTCCGATCTGCGCATCAGCCCCCTCGGGCGCGTCGAGGGCGATCTCGATCTGCGCGTGACGATACGGGACGGTGTCGTCACCGATGCCTGGACCGAGGCGAGCATGTTCCGCGGGTTCGAGATCATCCTGCGTGGCAAGGATCCGCAGGCCGGTCTCATCGTCACGCCGCGCATCTGCGGCATCTGCGGCGGTTCGCACCTGTACAAGGCGTCGTATGCGCTCGACACGGCATGGAAGACGCACATGCCGCACAATGCCACGCTCGTGCGCAACATCGCGCAGGCCTGCGAGACGCTGCTGTCCATCCCGCGATGGTTCTACGCACTCTTCGCGGTCGATCTCACCAACAGAAAGTACGCTCACCTCCCCGAATACGACGAAGTGGTCCGCCGCTTCGCGCCGTTCGTGGGGACCAGTTTCGAGCCGGGGGTGACCCTGTCGGCCAAGCCGGTGGAGGTGTACGCGATCTTCGGTGGGCAATGGCCGCACTCGAGCTTCATGATTCCCGGCGGTGTGATGTGCGCGCCGTCGCTGTCCGATGTCACGCGCTCCATTGCCATCCTCGACATGTGGAAGCGCGAGTGGCTCGAGAAGCAGTGGCTCGGCTGCTCCATCGAGCGCTGGCTGGAAATCAGGAGCTGGAACGACATGCTGGCCTGGGCCGAGGAGAACGAATCGCAGCGCAACTCCGATTGTGGTCTCTTCATCCGATTCGCCTTGCGCGCCGGTCTCGACAAGTTCGGTCAGGGCGTCGGTGCGTTTCTCGCCACCGGCACCTTCTTCGATCCGGTGCTCTACGAACATCCCACCGTGGAAGGACGCAACGCCGCGCTCATGAGCCGGGCCGGCATCTACGACGGTTCGGGGTTCCACGATTTCGATCATCTGAACGTGCGTGAGGATACGGCACACTCGTTCTATCGTGGAGACAAGTCGCTGCATCCGTGGCAGGGCGAGACCGATCCCATCGATCCGCTGGAAGGACACAAGCAGGGCAAGTATTCCTGGGCCAAGTCGCCGCGTTACGATGTGCCGGGCAAAGGCGCCGTGCCCCTCGAGGTCGGCCCGTTGGCCCGTCAGGTCATCGCGGGTCGTGAAGGCGCGGCGGCGCATCAGGAATACGATCCGTTCATTCTCGATGCCGTCCGCACGGTCGGCCCGAGTGTGCTGGTGCGGGTCATGGCACGCATGCACGAGGCGCCCAAGTATTTCCGGAACGTTCGCCGGTGGCTCGATCAGATCGATCTGCACGATCGTTTCTACAACAAGCCGGTCGAACTCGAGAGCGGGCGTGGATTCGGTTCCACCGAAGCGGCGCGTGGCTCGCTGTCCGACTGGATCGTGCTGAGCGATGGCAAGATCGAGAACTACCAGGTGGTCACACCGACCGCGTGGAACATCGGTCCGCGCGATCGCCTGGGCCGCCACGGCCCCATGGAGCAGTCCTTCATCGGCGCCGAGATCCACGACCCCACCGATCCGATCGAGATGGGACACGTGGCCCGCTCCTACGATTCCTGCCTCGTGTGCACCGTGCATGCCTACGATGAAAAGACGGGCAGGGAGCTCTCCCGCTTCCGCATCGGTGAGATGGGTTGATGGACCGATGAACGACCCGACACGGGTCCTGATCGTCGGGTGCGGCAATCTGCTGCGCGGCGACGATGCGGTGGGTCCGGTTCTCGTGCGGCACCTCTGGGACAGAGGGGTGCCGCACGCCGTGCGTTGTGCCGACGGCGGCACGGGCGGCATGGACGTGGGGTTCCAGATGCGCGGTGTGCCCCACGTGATCATCGTCGACGCCTGCCGCAGCGGTTCCGAGCCCGGTGCGATCTTCCGCCTGGACGGCAGGGACGCCGAAACCCCGCCACTCGCCGGCGTGAATCTGCATGCGTTCCGCTGGGATCATGCGCTGGCCTTCGCACGCTGGGCGCTCAAGGACGAGTACCCACCGCGTATCGACGTATGGCTCATCGAAGCGGAACAGTTCGAACCGGGCGCACCGCTCTCGCCCTCCGTGGAGGCCGCCATGTTCAAGGTGGCCGATCTCCTCATGAAAGAGGTCGAAGCCGAACTGAACCGGGTCACGGTGCAACTCAACGACGGTGGCTATCTGGTGCTTTCGGCACAAACCGCGCAGCGCTACTTCCCCGGGGATACGCTGCTGGCCATGCCGCAGGGCGCCGAACTCTGGCTGTTGCCGACCCGCGGTCCCGGCGGGGGCGGATTGCTGCTCAAACAGCGCAATCCGGCGGGCGATCGCAGCGTCCTCGTCAGGGAAGTCCTCCACGATCAGTGGCCATGCGGCGAACTCCCGGCCTTCTGGGATGCCGATCGCGGAGCGCTGCGGGTCGCCCTGCGAGCCGCGCCGCAGACAGCGCCCGCGTCAGGGACACCGACGCCCGGGACAGCGGCGCCGCGAGCGGCGGCGTCATGAGCGACGATGTCGATCGGCTGCACCGCGGAGCGTGGTCCGACAGTCCCGTCCTCACCGTGCGCACGCGCGTGGAAGCCGAGCGCGGGCGATGGGTGCTCCACCTCGATGTGGTCCGCATTCCCGACCACGATGACTATGTCGTCACGCATCGACTGGGGGACTACGCCTCACATGCCGAAGCGATGACGATCGCCCGGTTCGTCGAACGTGGCGCCAATCGTGAGCTGCCCCACCCTCCGCTGGGCTTCTGAAACACGCGACACCAACACGCGACACGAACACGCGACACCGATCGGTTCCGCTTTCCCGCACGGTCTCTTCCCGCCTTTCTTCTCCTTCCCGCCTCATGATCCGTCCGCAGCCGATCGGCATCTTTCCCTATCCCACCGGATTGCTGCTGCTTCCTCCCATGAGCGCATCCTCCACACAGGAGGCACTCGCCGGCACGGCCCTGGCAGCCCTGCTGCGTGGCGCGATTCCCTCGGAGTGGCCCGACGCCTGGCGCTTCTACGAGGCAGCGATCGGCGGGGACCGTGACACGGCGATGCGTTTGCTGACCGATGCCAGTCAGGCAGCCCATCAGGCCGACGACGCCATCGCGGCCTACAACCGGTATGTGCTCTCCGGCGAGGAACACGATCGACGGCGTGCCCTGGCCGATGACGATCCCATCGTGCGGGCACTCGTGCGCATGGCCGCGTTCGTGATGGGCGACGAATACCCCGAACACCAATCGCCCGGATTCGAGGCGGGGCTCGACGGAGAACTCGCGGGATATGCGCGACTGGTGAATGCGAGCCACTTCCTCGAGCGCGGCGATTTTGCGACCGCCGCCACCGAGCTCGAAGCCGGTGCCGCAGCCGCGCGCACGGTCTCGCCACTTCTCGCCGCGCAGATCGTCGCACAACGGGCCGGCCTCGACACCGCGCCCGGAGATGCCGAATCGCGATGGATGGACGCCATTGCACTCGCCGGAGACACACCGCTCCCCGGACTGCTCGCGGAACTGCTGTGCGGGCATGCGCTGGTGGTGCATCAGATCGCCGAGTCGCACCGGCATCGGCTCGTGGAAGCCACGCAGCTCTATCAGCGCGCCCTCAGGTGTGGCATCGATCGTGAATCACATCCGCTGCTCTGGGCGCGCATCCAGGCCAACCTCGGCATCGCCTACGTGGCCATGCCGATGTCCGAAGCCGGTGACAAGCTGCGTCTCGCCGTGGCCGTGCAGGCTTTCCGCGAAGCGCTCACCGTCTACGACCGGGAAACGCACCCCGAAGAATGGACCAGCACCATGCTCAACATGGCAAATGCCATGCAGTACATGCCGTCCGCGCACCAGCAGGAGAACCTGATGCAGGCGGTGGAAGCGTACGAGGAGTTGCTCACGGTACGGCCCCGGGCGATGGACCCGGTCGGGTATGCACGCATTCTGGCCAATCAGGGCAATGCACTCGCCCACCTGGGAATTTTTGCGCCGGCGGTGGAAAAGCTCACCGAAGCACACAAGCTGCTGCACTGGCACGATGAGGCCGATGCGGCCCAACGGCTTCTCGAACAACTCGAGATGATCAACCAACAGCTGTCCACATCGGGAATCGTCTGATGGAAGCGCACGCGAGACAGCAGTTCGACTTCTTCCTCAACACCGCCATCGAGCGCTTCGTGGAGCGTGTGGAGCATCGCTGCGGCGGTCCGGTGCCGGCGCTCACCCGGTTGCGCCTCGATCCGAATGCCGAGGGCATATGGGTGGACGAATTCATCGGTGCGCTGTTCGCCGACTTCCTTCTCGACAATCCCGCCGGGTCGGCGTTCGTGCTGCAGGCACTCTCGCGCCGTCCGCTCTCGGCTGCGGATGTCACCGCCATGTCCGCCGAGGCAGGGACCGTTGGCGACTGGCTGCAGCGCATGGCACGCCGGAGCTTCGCCATCATGCTCGCGGCCAAGACCGAAGAGGCGCTCGAACAGCGCCTCGCCTTCCAGGTCACGGACTGAGGTGCGCTCATGACGGCAACCGCTCCGCTCCCCTCGTCCGCACCGGTCCCGACCGATGCCGCCCCCTCTCTCGAGATGCTCGCGGCCGATGTGCAGCGGACCCTCGACGACGTCCGCGGCATGCCCATCGATCACCGGACCCGCGCCCTGGCCCTCAAGGACGCGCTCGAAGCCTTTCACAAGGCCGGTCTCACCACGATCGTGCGCGCCCTCAAGCAGGATCCGCGCGGCAAGGAGCTGCTGTTCGAACTGGTCGACGATCCGGGCGTCTACGCGCTGCTCGCCCTGCATGGCATCGTGAAGGCCGATGTGCGCACCCGCGTGGCGCGTGTCGTGGAGAATCTCCGTCCGTACACACAATCGCACGGTGGTGACGTCACGCTGGTGGACGTGTCGGGGAACACGGTCTATCTCCGGCTGTCCGGTGCCTGCAACGGTTGCAGCATGTCGTCGGTCACGTTGCGCAACGGCGTGGAGGAGGCGCTGCGTGAACAGGTGCCCGAGATCACCGCCATCGAAGTGGTACCCAATGAACCGGATGAAGCTGCCCCGCTCGTCACACTCACGCGGGCGCCGCGCGGTGATGGCTGGATCGATGGGCCGCTGCTGGAACAGGTTCACGAGGCCCGACCCTATCGCCATGAACTCGACGGCGGACGCAGCATCGTGATTCTGCGCCTGGATGATTCACTCACCGCATACTGGAACGAGTGCGCGCACATGGGACTGCCCATCGACGGTGGTCTCGTGGACCGGGAAGCCCGCACCATCACGTGTCCGTGGCATGGGTTCTGTTTCGACTGCACCACCGGCGAATGTCTGTCGGCACCCGAGGCCCAGCTCGAAGCTCTGCCGGTACGCGTCGACAGCGGCCGCGTACAACTGCGGCCGACATGACCGCGATACACCGCACGGCGGCGATGTCGGTGCCGATACGCCGACTGGGCGCGGCATCTCCATTTGGTCTCGCGCTGCCATCGGCGCAACCCACCGCCGGTCAGCTCTATGCGCCTCGCGGCGTGTGGTTCGATGACCATCGCGTCATCGTTGCCGATTCCGGCAACCACCGGGTGCTCATCTGGCACGCCCATCCCACCGTCGATGGCGCCGACGCCGATGTGGTGCTGGGCCAACCGGACTTCGAGTCGGAAGGTCCCGCCGCGGGTGGCCGTGGATGCGAAAACGGATTGCATCTCCCCACCGGTGTGCTGGTGTATCAGGATCGTCTGCTGGTGGCCGACGCCTGGCATCACCGCATCCTCGTCTGGAACGCGATCCCGACCCACAGCGATACCCCGCCTTCCTACGCCATCGGTCAACCGACACTCGCCGACGCGATGCCCAATGCCGGTGGGAGCATCGATGGCAATACGCTCTACTGGCCCTATGGCCTCGGCATCGCCGGGGGATGGTTCTGGATCGCCGATACGGGAAATCGCCGCGTGCTGGGATGGCCGTACATCCCGGAGCCCGGTGATCATGCCCAGATCGTTCTCGGTCAGGACGACCCATCACGGGCAGACGAGAACCGCGGTGGTCCGCCATCGGCCTGTTCGTTCCGCTGGCCCCACGCCATCAGCGGTGACGCCCGCACGTTGTTCGTGGCGGACGCGGGCAACCATCGGATCCTGGGCTGGACGCCGGTGCCGGATCGTGACCGGCCCGCCGATCTCGTCCTGGGGCAACAGGACTTCGAGCGCAACGAAGAACTCCCGCACCGTCCGCAGGGAGCCCATCGCCTGCGCTTTCCCTACGCGGTCGCCGCACAGCGCGACATGCTCGTGGTGGCCGATACCGCCAACAATCGTGTACTGCGCTGGCACACCATGCCGCGCGCCGGTGTGCAACGCCCCGCTGACGAAGTCCTCGGCCAGTCCGATTTCGACGCCGCCGGCGAGAATCGATGGACGGCCGTCACCGACGACACACTCTGCTGGCCCTACGGTCTCTGGCTGAATCGGGACCGGCTCGCGATCGCCGACAGCGGCAACAATCGCGTGATGTTCTGGTCCCTCGGGACCGCCCCCACCACCTCTCGAGCGGAGGTCTGACGATGTGCCTCGCCGTTCCCGGTCGGATCAGTGAAATCTTCGACGATGGCCCCGTGCGGATGGCCAGACTGGATTTTGGCGGCATCACGAAGAATGTCTGTCTCGCCTATCTCCCCGATGCCGTCGTCGGGCAGTACGCCATCGTGCACGTGGGCTTCGCCATCAGTCTGATCGACGAAACGTCGGCCCAGGAAACCCTGCGCCATTTCCGCGAACTGGGAATCCTGGAGGAAGAACTCGGAGAAGTGGCCGATGAAGCCTACGCGCCCCCACCACCCTGCCCGCTCCCGTCATGAAATACCTCACCGAATTCCGCGATGGGGAGATCGCGCAGCGAATGGCCGCCGAGATCCGGCAGCTCACCACGCGCCCCTGGGCCATCATGGAAGTGTGCGGGGGACAGACGCACAGCATCATGCGCAACGGCATCGATCAGTTGCTGCCGCCGGAGGTGGAACTGATTCACGGCCCGGGATGCCCGGTGTGTGTCACACCGCTCGAAGTGATCGACAAGGCCCTGGCGATCGCGGCCATGCCGGGCGTGATCTTCTGTTCGTTCGGCGACATGCTGCGGGTGCCCGGATCGGATCGTGATCTCTTCCGCGTGAAGAGCGAGGGCGGCGATGTGCGCATCGTGTATTCGCCGCTCGATGCCGTGGCGCTGGCCCGGCAGAACCCCGATCGCCAGGTGGTGTTCTTCGGCATTGGCTTCGAGACCACGGCGCCGGCGAACGCGATGGCGGTGCATGTCGCGAAGACGGAGGGGCTGCGCAACTTCTCCATGCTGGTCTCGCATGTGCTCGTGCCACCGGCCATCGATGCCATCATGCGCTCACCCACCAATCGGGTGCAGGCCTTTCTGGCCGCCGGCCACGTGTGCAGCGTGATGGGCTTCTGGCAGTATCCCACGCTGGCCTCGACACACCACGTGCCCATCGTGATCACCGGGTTCGAGCCGCTCGATGTGCTGGAAGGCATCCGGCGCACCATCGCGCAACTCGAACGCGGTGAACATGCCGTCGAGAACGCCTATGCGCGTGTGGTCACCTTCGATGGCAACCGCACGGCGCAGGAGTTGCTCGAACAGGTGTTCACGGTGAGCGATCGGAGCTGGCGGGGCATCGGGGTCATTCCGGCCAGCGGCTGGCGTCTGAGTGATGCCTATCGCGACTACGACGCCGAGCATCGGTTTGCCGTGTCGGACATCCGCACGCAGGAGTCGACCGTCTGCCGAAGTGGAGAGGTGCTGCAGGGCACCATCAAACCCACCGCCTGTTCCGCATTCGGTGAACGTTGCACGCCGCGCACACCGCTGGGAGCCACCATGGTCTCCAGTGAAGGCGCCTGCGCCGCCTACTTCAACTACGGGCACACGGTGCAACTCCAGCGTGTGGTGTCCCGGCCATGACCCTCTCCATCACGACGGACGATGGTCGAGCCACCATCTCCATGGACGAATGGAACTGCCCGCTGCCGCTGCGCGACTATCCGGCCATCGTGATGGGGCATGGCGGCGGAGGACAACTGTCGGCGGAGCTGGTGACGCACCTCTTCCGTCCGGCCTTCGCTCCGGGCGACACCAGTGCGCTCACCGATTCCACCGTGCTGACGCTCTCCGGCAACCGTATCGCCTGCACCACCGACACCTTCGTGGTGCAGCCGCTCGAGTTCCCTGGCGGCACCATCGGATCGCTGGCCGTACATGGGACGGTGAACGATCTGGCCATGAGTGGCGCCCGTCCCATCGCGATCACCGCCGGCTTCATTCTCGAGGAAGGGCTCCCGATGGTCCGTCTCGCGCGCATCGTGCACGACATGGCACGGGCGGCACGCGAGGCCGGCGTATCCATCGTCTGCGGCGACACCAAGGTGGTGGAGCGGGGACACGGCGACGGTCTGTACATCAACACCACCGGCATCGGCCTGCTCGATCCGGACGTGCACATCGCTCCGGATCGCGCCGCGGTGGGTGACGTCGTCCTGATCAGCGGCTTCATCGGCGATCATGGCATGGCCATCATGAGTCAACGTGAAGGGCTCGAGTTCGAGACGGCCATCGTGAGCGACTCGGCGGCCCTGCACACGCTCGTGGCATCGCTGCTCGACGCCGTTCCGGATGTGCACGTCCTGCGCGACCCGACACGCGGCGGTGTCGCCACCTCACTCAACGAAATCGCCGACGACGCGCAGGTGGGCATCTCGATCGACGAGCGCGTATTGCCGATACGATCCGAGGTGCGGGCCGCCTGCGAAATCCTGGGTCTCGATCCACTCTTCGTGGCGAACGAAGGCAAACTGCTCGCGATCGTTCCCGCGGAAGCAGCCAATGCGGCACTGTCGGCGTTGCGCAATCACGCGCTCGGCGCGGATGCCGCCATCATCGGTGAGGTCGTCGCCGATCACCCCGGTATGCTCGTCGCACGCACCGGGCTTGGCGCACGACGGGTGATCACCATGCCGATCGGCGAACAGCTTCCCCGTATCTGCTGATACCCATGCTGTCTGCGTTCTCCCGTGCCGTTCCACGCCGGCGGCGGCGGGTCGGACTGCTCTTCGCACTGCCGATGCTCGCCGGCGCGGCCGAAGCGCCTCCCGGGGCCGGATCGGTCGCGCCGATCTCGGGACAGTCGGGCGGTTCGGACAGATCGACCCCACGCTGGGCGGCTCCACGACGCGGGTCAATGCAGGCCTCGGTGTACCGATCGGGAGTGTCCGGGTCACCACGACCGTCCTCAATCTGCTGGGCAACAGAGGACGCGACGTGCAGCACTACGATGCCCCACGTCTCCCTGGGGAACCCGCGGGCGGAATCGAAGACGTGCACTTCCATCCCGTGGAACTGCACCAGCTCCGCATCGGCGTGAGCTTCGGCGACTGGGGAACGGTCCAGGCGCCGGAATAGGTCACACGTCGCTCCGCGTGACAACCGGTCGGGAATCGATCATCATTCCGGGATATCCCTCCCCTCGATTTCCCACCCCGGAGCCTCAGTGTCCTCTGCGCGTCGCGCATTTCTCAAGCAGGCCGGCATCTCCGCCGCCGCATTGGCGGCGATCCCTTCGCTCGCCCGTGCCGAATCTTCCGACGCGAGCCCGCAAGCGTGGTCGATGTCGCTGCACGGAGAATTCGAGGCTCTCGAGCAGCAGCAACAGGAGGCCTGGGACACCACCTGGACCCAGCGGGTCTCGGCGAAGCACAAGGCCATGTTCGACGTCCCCGAAATCGCGGATGGTATCGGTGTGTTCCGCGGTGCGATCTGGGGCGCGCAGTACATCGATGCGCTCAAAGTCACGCCGGCCGATCTGTCTACGGTGATCGTCATCCGCCACAGCGGCATTCCCCTGGCGATGAATCAGGATTTCTGGACCACCTACAACGTCGGCAAACAGTTCAAGATCAAAGGTGAGGACGGCAAGGTCATCAAGTACAATCCGGTACTGGCGGCGCCCGGCGCGCCCGCGCCCACCGGCATGATGGCCACCGCCGTGCTCGATGCCCAGATCTCGAAAGGCGCGATCGTCCTGGCCTGCAATCTCGCCTTCCGCAGCATCGTCGCGACCGTTCAGAAGCAGGACAAGCTGACGCCGCCCGAAGCGCGCGAGAAGGCAAAGAGCATGCTCGTGCCCGGCGTGATCCTGCAGCCGTCGGGGATCTTCGCGAACGTCCTCGCACAGGAGTGCGGGTGTGCGTTCGTGAATGCCGTCTGAGGAAATAAGGACGGCGCTGCGCGCTTGTATTTCAAAAGGGAGCAGAGAGGAGCTGGTCAGAATGGAGATCGATAGCAACCGCAACCGCTATTGATCTCCTCCCTGGCCAGCTCCCTCCTGCTCCCTCTTGATATGGATCCAGTTCCTTATACCGCGTCGGACAACGATGTGAAATTGAAGTCCCGCACCTTGATCGGCGGCATGAATACGGCGCCGCCCGTGGACGCGCTTTCCGACGAATTGATGCGCACCGTCGGACCGATCGCTTCCAGGTTGTTCAGGAAGAAGATCGGGCTCTCGTTGTAGCGGAAATTCTTGATCGACCGCGTGACCTTGCCGTTCTCGACCAGGAACGTCCCGTCGCGCGTGAGTCCCGTGTAGAGGATCGTGCGCGGATCGACGCTGCGGATGTACCAGAAGCGGGTCACCAGCACACCACGTTCGGTGTTACGGATCATGTCGGCGATGCTCGTGGATCCGCCGAGCATGCGCAGCGACCGTGTGCCGCCGAACCCGCCGCCGCCGGCGCGCGTGGCCTGCACCCCCTGCTTCTGCGCCCAGAACCGGTCGTAGTTCAGATTCTTCACGAGCCCGTTCTCGATCCACACCACCTTCTCCAGTGGCAGGCCATCGTTGTCGTAGCCACCGCTGAGGCTCGGGGAGTCGGCCGGATCGGTGAGCAGCGTGACCCGCCCGTCCACCACCTTGAGACCGATCTTGTTGCCGCCACCAGGCTTGGAGAAGAACGAACGGCCTTCATCGGCGGCCCGCGCCTGCATCGCGCCCGGAATGAGCTGCACGAGATTGCCCACGGCCGTGGGCTCGAGGATGGCCGTGTAGCGACCCGGTTCGATGGCCACCGGATTGCGCGACTCCTTGGCTTTCTGCACCGCCGTGGCGGCGAGCTGCTTCGGATCGAGTTCCCCGAAGCTGTTGCCATCGCTGCACGCCCACCCCGAACCCGTGCCGTCGGGCGAGCGCACCGTCGCCGTCATCGACACGGAGGCCGTCGCATCGTAGGCGAAGAGGCCCTTCGAGTTGGCCAGCGCGTTGGCGCCGGCGCGGCATTCGATGAAGCCCGTGGCCACCAGATCGTTGGTCCGCGCGAGTTCGGTCACGATCTTCGCCGCCGCGGCCCGTTCGGCCGGCGTGGGAATGTCGAGCGCCCGCTCACGCAGCGGCGGATACGTCTGCGGCCCGAGTTCCGGCATACGTTCCGGATTGGGCGGCACCAGCTTGGCGATCTCGTGCGCCTGCTTCGCGGCCGCGGCCAGCGACGCTTCGTCGAGACGATTGGTGTTCACGCTGGCCGCACGATTGCCCACATACGCGGTGATCGTCACCTGCGTATCCTGGTTCTCGCCGGAGGTGGTGACCTGGTTCAACGCGAAACGCGTATCGGCCCGGGCTCCACTGTTGATCGAGACGCGCGTCTCCTCGGCAGGCGAGTTGCGCAGTACACGCTGCGCGATCTCCTGCGCTTCGGCGCGCGAGAGCACACTGGCCGGCGCAAAGAGGGAACGAGGCGCGTGACTCATGCCTTCCTCCCGGTATTGATGACGTTGACCTGCTGGAAGATGGCCGGCACGCAGCCATGACTGACGGAATTGGACTGCGACGGCTGACCCTTGCCGTCACCGAAGGCACCACCGAGGTGGTAGCTGCGCGGACCACCGATGGCCTTGAGTCCCTTCCAGAAATCCGGCGTGCGGAACTGGTACGCCACGTCCTTCAGCTGACCGACGATCTTGCCACCGCGCACCTCGTAGAACACCTGTCCCGCGAACTGGCCGTTGTAGCGCTGCTGATCGATGGAGAACGACCCGTCGCCCACGATCGCGATGCCGCGGTCGACCTTGGCGATCATCGACTCCCACGTGTCGTCGTTGTTGCCCGGCTGCAGGCTCACGTTGGGCATGCGCTGGAACTGCACGTCGGCCCAGCTCTGCGCATACGAGCAGCCATACGAACGCACGGGCTTGCCCACGCGCTTGTAGTAGTCGGCCATCATCGTGGCCTGCTCGCGCGTGGTCTGGTAGTCCTGGAACACGCCGTTCTTCACGATGTCGAACTTCACCGGCTTCACGGCTTCGTCGTCCCAGCCGATCGCGCCGAGTGAACCGCGCTGCTCACGGTCGCCCACGATGTTCATGAGTTCCGAGCCGTACTGCATCTTGCCCAGCATGGCTTCCGGCGGCGCGATGAAGCTCGTGCCGGCGTAGTTGGCCTCGAAGCCCAGCGCACGATCGAGTTCGGTGGGATGTCCGATGACTTCGTGAATCGTGAGCCAGAGATTGGACGGGTGCAGCAACAGATCGTAGCGTCCCGGTTCCACCGGCTTCGCGCTCAGCTTCTGCACCGCGAGTTCGCCCCACTGCGGCGCGCGTTCGGCGAGCTTGCTGTTGGTGACGTGTTCGTATCCCAGCCCCATCGGCGCGACTTCATTGCTCGCCACCGACTGGAAGTCCGAAAAATCGGACGACACCGCCGTGATGGTCATGCTCGGCTGCGCGCGGTAGATCGTCTGCACGACGTAGGAACCGTCCGTCGTCATGAGCGACTTCTCTTCCCGCAGGAAGAACATGCTCGAATTGACGTTGCGCACACCCTTCACCTTCAGCGCCGCCTCGTTGGCCGCGAGCAGATAGGCGACCTTGTCGGTGATGGCGACATTGAAGGGATCGACCTCGATGGGGCTCTTCCACTCGCCCACCTGGTTGCCCGGTGTGGGCGCGAGGACGACCGGCCGGAGCTGGCTGGCCCGATTGGCCTTGGCCTGACCGAGCGCGAGCTGCGTGGTGCGGGCCACGCTGTCCTTGTCGAGTTTGCTGGTGGCGGCAAAGCCCCATGCGCCGTCGACCAGGGTACGCACCCCCAGCCCGTAGGTATCGGTGTCGGAGACCCCCTGCACGATGCGATCGCGGGTCCCGACGTTCTGCTGGCGGCGGGCCGCCACACGGACGTCGGCGTAGGAGGCGCCGCCGGCCTTGGCCGTATTCAGCGCCACTTCCATGAGGGCCTTGATGGCCGGATCGTCGACCGGGGGCAGGTCGGAGAGGGGGACGAGGAGCCCTGAGGAGGACTCGGCGAGGAGCGGTGAGGATGCGACCAGGGAACCGGCCGCCACCGCAGCCCCGACCTTGAGGAAATCTCGGCGGGTGCGTGACATGGGAAGGGGAAGCAAGGTGAGAGCTCAAATATACTCGCGGGTCAGGTGTGGAGGGCATGAGACCGGTCGCGCCTCACCCGGTCCCGCGCGATATTCGCAGCATCGCCTCATCACTCCCACCCGCCTCATGATCGCCATGCTGCGCCGCGTCCTCTCCATCGCGAGCTCCGCTCCCCTGCTCGGCCTCCTGCTCGCCGCCTCGGCCAGCCCAGCCGACGCCCAGCTCCCCGGCACCCGCGCCCCCGGCGCGCCCACCACGCTCACCGCCGAGCAACAGGCCGCGCGCGCCATCTACAAGGAGATCGTCGAGATCAACACCGCCGACTCGGTGGGCTCGGTGACCAGGGCCGCGGAGGTCGTCGCCGCGCGCTTTCGCGCCGCCGGATTTCCGGCCGCCGACGTGAACATCGTCGGTCCCGCCGACGCGCCGACCAAGCACAACCTCGTCGTGCGCTACCGTGGCAAGGGCCGCGGCAAGCCCATTCTCCTCCTCGCGCACCTCGACGTGGTGCAGGCCCTCCGCGCCGACTGGCCACGCGATCCGTTCACCTTCATCGAGGAAGACGGCTACTTCTGGGGACGCGGCGTGTCCGACGACAAGTCGATGTGCGCGATGTTCATCGCCAATCTGCTGCGGTACAAGCGCGAAGGCTGGGTGCCCGAGCGCGATCTCATTCTCGCCCTCACCGCCGACGAAGAAGGCGGCGATCACAACGGCGTCACCTGGCTCATCGAGAACCGCCGCGATCTGATCGACGCCGAGTACGCCATCAACGAAGGCGGCGGCGGGACGCTGCAGGACGACAAGCCGTTGCTGCATTCCATCCAGGCCGCCGAAAAGGTGTACGGCGATTTCACCTTCACCGTGCACAACACCGGCGGTCACTCCAGCGTGCCGCGCAAGGACAACGCCATCTATTCGCTGGCGCAGGCACTGCTCAAGGTGCAGCAGTACACGTTCCCGGTGGAGCTCAACCCGGTGACCACGGCCTTCTTCGCACAGACCGCGAAGGTGGAAATGCCCTCGCTCGCCGCCGCCATGCGCGCCCTCGTGGCCAATCCCGCCGACGCCGAGGCGGCGCGCGTGCTGTCCACCGACCCGCGGTATGCGAGCATGCTGCGCACCACCTGCGTGGCCACCATGCTCAGCGGCGGTCATGCACCCAACGCGCTGCCCCAGACGGCCAAAGCCAACGTGAACTGCCGCATCGTGCCTTCCAGCAAGGCGTCGCAGGTGCACGCCGAACTGGTGCGCATCGTGAACGACTCGAGCGTGGTGATCACCGGTGATCGCGCCGACCGCAACGACGGCGCCCTGCCCGTGCATCCGGTGCTGCTGCGCGCCACCGAGACGCTGACGAAGAAGATGTTCGGCGACATTCCGGTGATCCCCACCATGAGCACCGGGGCCACCGACGGGTATCGCCTGCGCAATGTCGGCATTCCCACCTTCGGCGTGAGCGGCATCTTCTCGGCGCCGGGCGAGACCAATGCCCACGGCCGCAACGAGAAGCTCCGTGTGAAGTCGTTCTACGACGGCCTCGATTTCCTGTACGAGCTCGTGAAACAGGTCGCGGGGCCCGGACAACCCGTGTCCTGAGCCCCGCGCGCGGCACCTGGTGGTGTTCGACAGCGAATCAGGCCGCCGTCATCGGCCGTCATCGGCCGTCGTCAGGCTTTCATGCCGGGTTCGCTGTCGATGACGGCCTTGGCAATGTCCACCATGCGCACCGAGCGGTCCTGACTGCTGCGCTGCATGATGCGGTAGGCTTCCTGTTCGCTGCTGCCTGTGCGGCGCATGAGGATGCCCTTCGCGCGCTCGATGAGCTTGCGCGCCTCGAGTTGCTGCTTGGCCTCCGCCGCTTCCCGCCGGGCTTCGATGAGTTCGCGCGCGCGGGTGACCGCCATACGCAGCGTGGCATCGAGCGTGGTGGGCGGCGTGGGTTTGGGCAGCAGCGCCACCGCCGTGCTGCGCAGCACATCGGCCGTGGACAGTGTGAGCGACAGATCGCCCGTCACCAGCACCACGGCAGTCCCGGGCAGCGCGTTGGCGATTTCTTCGGCGGCCTGCACGCCACTCGCGCCGGGCATGTGCATGTCGAGCAGCACCGCGTCCGGCGTGAATTGCTGAGCCTTCGTGATTGCGTCGGTGCCACTTTCCACCTCGGCCACCACGACATGCCCCAGGACACCGAGCAAGTCCACCAGCATGGAGCGCTCGAGCGCGTTGTCCTCAGCGACCAGCACACGGAGTGTCGACGGCAGTTCCGACATGGTTTACTCGTTGGTTGATACGGGGCGTGTGAGCCCTGCAATGTGAGCCTTCAGTTCCTGCGCCCGCAACGGCTTGCGCAGCACGAACTCCACGCCGCGCACGTCTTCACTGTCGGTCAGCGGTTCCCAGCCCGTGATGACCCCGACACGTAACGCGGGCCACGACGTCCGCGCTTCCCGGGCCAGATCCCAGCCGCTGCCGTCGGGCAGCCCGACATCCGTCAGCAGGAGATCGTACGGCATTCCACCGGCAATTGCGAGCCGGGCACGGGCTTCTGCGATGCTGGCGACGGCATCGACGGTATGTCCATCGCCTTCGAGGATGCGCCGCAGCAGCACCCGTCCATCGTCGTGATCCTCGACCACCAGAATCCGCCGCGGCACCGACGGAAGCGGCGTGGCGGCGGCAACGGCAGCCGTCACACCACCGGCACGCGGCAGCCGGATGTTCACCGTCGATCCTTTCCCGGCCATCGAGGTGATGCTCACCTGTCCACGATGACGCCGGACGATGCCATACACCTCGGCGAGGCCCAGCCCCGATCCCTTGGCCCCCTTGGTCGTGAAGAAGGGTTCGAAGGCGCGCTCCAGCACTTCGTCGGTCATGCCCACGCCGGTGTCCTGCACCGACAGACAGGCATCCTTTCCCTCGCTCCAGCATCGCACGGTGAGTGTCCCGCCCTCGGGCATCGCATCGATGGCGTTCTGCACGAGGTTCAGCAGCGCTTCGCGGATTTCGCCGGGAATGCCCCGGCTGCGCACACCCGGCTCGAGCTGCTGCTCGATACGCACCTCGCGACTTTCCGCCGAACGACGAAGCCGCATCGGCTCGGTGAGATCGAGCACCTCCGTCACCAGCTCGGCCAGATCGATCTCCTCGTCACCACCGGCATGCAGAGGCTCCTGCCGGATGAAACGCCCCACACGCGATGCCGTCGCCGCCCCGATCTCGGCGGCCGTGCGGATGCGTTCGGCGTAGTCGCGCACCGCCGCCGGTGATTCGGCATGATGCTGCAGCAGATAGGCCGCCGCCATGATGGGATTGAGCGCGTTGTTCACATCGTGCATCACCCCTGCCGCCAACTGTCCGATGGCCGCGAGACGACGCTCGCGGACATGCTCCTCGTGCGACGCGATCAGCTCGCGGGAGCGCTCCTCGACGAGTCGGTTGAACTGCGCCGCATCCACCGTCGCCGCGGAGCCCACGGCAGGCACCGCCACCGCGCCGGCGGGTGAAGAACGATCACGACGATACCGGTCGGTCACATCGTGATCGACGAGCATGACACCGATCATCTGTCCGCGCACATCGGTCATGGGCGCGGCACTCGCCTCCACCACACGCAGCCCTTCGCCGTGTCGGCACTGCAGTCGCTGGGCCCGTACCACGACACCGGACAACGCACGCATGCCCGGCGTATCGAGAAAGGACAGCGGACGCGCCGGACGTCCATCGTCGGAGATCTCGTGTGGCGCTTCGCGCTCCCACAGCTCGCGCAATGTCGTCGGCGCCTGCCCCGCATGCTGCCGGTCCGCCTCTCCATTGGTGCGCAGGATGCGTCCGGACACATCCACCACGCGCACCGAGGAGGGAGTGAGCATGAGCAGCGTGCGGCGTTCACGTTCGGCCCGATCGAGTGCCAGGCGCCGCTGCTGCTCCTCGCGCTGGTCCTCCGCCGTCACGAGCACCAGTGTGCCGTCGAACAGCGTCATCCGCAGGGTGAACAGCCCTTCGTCCGCCGGCAGGATCACCTGCCGCGCCACCATCTCCTGCGTGCTCTGCACCACGGCCATCGCGTCCTTCGCGGTCTCGCCGAACGGATGCAGCATCACCCGCCAGTGCTGTGTCTGCAGTGGCGCGAGCGGATCATGGACGAACAACTCCTCGCCCATCGTATTGATCGCCACGGTCATCCCATCGGCACGGAACAGCGCGGCCGCCACAGGCAGAGCCTGCAGCACGGCGGTCAGCCGTGTCGTGTCCAGATCGCTGTGAATCGGTGCCGACGAAACCACTGAGGGAGGGATGGGCATCGGAAGACCACCACGCGCTGCCAGCGTCGGCATTGACGTCGCGGCCGGTCGGATTTCCGTGGCGCGAGGAGCGACGTGCGGTGGGATAACCTAGGCCCATTCGAGGCAAGGGTCAAACGGGGGGCAGAGATCAGAGCAGGACGCAGGGTGGAGCGGGCCAGAATGGAGGAAGGAGAAGAACCGCTCCTCCCTCCATCCTGACCAGCTCCCTCCTGCTTTCTGCTCTGACATCTCGACCTCTCGACCTCCTTTCTGCTCTGACATCTCGACATCTCGACCTCTCGAGTCACGGCACGCCGCGCGGCCTTCCCGTGATCAGCCTGACCCCTCGCTGCCAGGTCACGTAGGCCCATCCCCACTGCAGCAGCACACTCGCGCGATTGCGGAATCCCACCAGGTACATCAGGTGCACGAAGAGCCAGAGGAACCAGGTGAGATACCCGCTCAGATGCAGCGCCCCGAACGCCGCCACGGCCTTGTGCCGGCCGATAGTGGCGAGATCGCCCTTGTGCCAGTACTGAAACGGTGCGCGTGGACGACCGGCGATCGACGCGAGGATCATGCGCGCCGCGTGTTGCCCCGTCTGATTCGCCGTGGGCGCCACAGCCGGCGCCGGTTGTCCGTTCTCGCGCATCACGATGCAGAGATCGCCCACCACGAAGACATTGGGATGCGCCGGAATCGAACAGTCCGGTGCCACCTTCACCCGGCCGGCACGATCGGTGTCCGCATCGAGCATGCGACCCAGCGGCGATGCCACGTTGCCTGCCGCCCAGAACACCGTGCGTGTGGCGATGCGCTCCTCGCCGATGGTCACGGACTGCGCGTCGATCTGCGTCACGGGCACACCGAGACGCACCTCGACACCCAGCTCCCCGAGATCCCGCTGCGCCGCCCGGGACAGCCCCTCGGGGAACGTGGGCAGAATCCGCGGCCCCGCCTCCACGAGCAGCACTCGCGTGGCACGCGTGTCGATACGACGAAACTCGCGACGCAGGGCACGACGCGTGATGTCGGGAATCGAGCCCGCCAACTCCACGCCGGTGGGCCCACCGCCGACGATCACGAACGTCAGATTCGCCTCGCGTTCGGCCGGATCGTCGGTGCGTTCGGCCCGTTCGAACGCGAGCAGCAAACGCTGACGCATGTCGGTCGCATCCTCGATGCTCTTGAGGCCCGGCGCGAACGGCGCCCATTCGTCGTGCCCGAAGTACGCATGCCGGGCGCCCGTGGCCACGATGAGATAGTCGTAGGCGAGTTCCGTCCCGTCGTCCAGCCGGACGATCTGGCGGGCCGGATCGATGGCCTCCACCTCGGCCAGCAGCACGGTGGTGTTGGTCTGCCGCCGCAGACGCCAGCGGATGGGCACGGAGATGTCGCTCGGGGCCAGACCGGCCGTGGCGACCTGATACAGCAGTGGCTGGAACGTATGGTGATTCGATCTATCGAGCAGTGTCACCCGCACGTTCGCGTGGCGCAGTTCCCGGGCGGCAGCCAGCCCGGCAAAACCACCGCCGATGATCACGACATGAGGGACATTGACAGGACTCGCCATCGTATGCTCCGATTGTCCATGAGGTCCATGACGGTTGGCCCCTGAAGCCGCGGTACGCGCCGAAGCCGTTGAAACATCACGGAGGGACCACGGGCCGGCCATTGTGGCCCGTATGGCCCCCATACCCCCGGAACCGTCGATCGGCCACGGCTGGCCGCGCCCTGCCCACGGCCAGCACCCCGCAACCGGCGAAGGTCGGTCCTCCTCGGTAATTTGTGGACATGTCCAGCCAATTCCGATCGACTCTCGTGCGCGTCCTGGTCATCCAGGTCATCGCGCTGATCCTGCTGGGGTTGCTGCAATCCCGCTACACTCCCTGAGCGCCCATGCATTGGATCAACTGGCTGATCGTGGCCGTGTACCTCGTGGTCGTCGTTTTTGATGGCCTGAGACGGACCCGCGGCACCAAGAACATCGAAGGCTACTTCCTCGCCGGCCGCTCCCTTCCCTGGTGGGCCGTGGGCCTCAGCGTGATGGCCACGCAGATCTCCGCCATCACCCTCATCGGCACGACAGGACAGGGCGCGACGGACGGCATGCGTTTCGTCCAGTTCTACTTCGGTCTGCCGATCGCCATGGTGCTGCTCGGTGTGACCATCGTGCCGTTTCTGCACAAGGCCAAGGTCTACACCGCCTACGAGTTTCTCGAGCGGCGTTTCGATCCCAAGACCCGGTCGCTCACCAGTCTGCTCTTCCTGCTCTCGCGCGGCATGTCGTGCGGGACCATCATCGCCGCCCCCGGCGTGGTGCTCTCCGCCATCTTCGGGTGGGACCTCCTCTGGTGCGTGGCGCTGATCAGCGTGCCCACCATCGTCTACACCGTGCTGGGAGGGGTGGAAGCGGTTGCCTGGGCGGACGTGAAGCAGATGGTCGTGATCGTCGGTGCACTGTTCGCGATCGTGGTCGTGCTGATCATCCGGCTGCCCGTGCCGCTCGACGACGCGTTGCGCGTGGCCGGCTCCACGGGTCGTCTGCGTGTGTTCGACTTCTCGTTCTCCCTCACCGAGACGTACACGTTCTGGTCAGGCATTCTGGGCGGCACGTTCCTGATGCTCTCGTACTTCGGCACCGACCAGAGCCAGGTGCAACGCTATCTGGCCGCGCGTTCGGTCGACGAAGCCCGCAGTTCGCTGCTCATGAGTGCGTACTGGAAGATCCCGCTGCAGGCGCTGATCCTGCTCATCGGCGTGCTCGTCTTCCTGTTCTATACCTTCTCGCCGGCGCCGCTGCTCTACAACCCGCGGCACGATGCGCAGTTGCGTGAGCGCGAGCCGGCAGCCTACGCCGAGCTCGAATCGCGCTACACCGCGGCCCTCTCGGCCCGCAATCAGGCCGCACGCGACGCCGCCGCCTCGTCGGATGCCGCGGCCCTCACCAACTTCACGCAGCAGAACACCGTCGTGGAGTCGGTGCGCAAGGAAGCCCTCGACGCCGCGGCCAAGGCCACGGGCGAGAGTTCGCGCGACGTGAACTACATCATTCCGCGGCTCGTGCTCGACCAGCTGCCCCTCGGATTCGCCGGCATATTCCTCGCCGCCGTCCTCGCGGCCGCGATGTCGAGCATCGCGGCGGAACTCAACTCGCTCTCCACCGCCACCGTGGTGGACTTCTATCAGCGCTGGTACCGCCCTTCGGCGAGCGACACGGAATTGCTCAACGCCGGCCGGATCTTCACCGCCCTGTGGGGCGTCTTCGCCTGCATCGTGGCACTCTACGCCGCCACCCTCGGTTCACTCATCGAAGTCGTGAACCGGTTCGGATCGTTCTTCTACGGCTCCATTCTGGGCGTGTTCATGCTCGCGATGGTGAAACGCACCCGCGCACTGGG
The DNA here is from genome assembly GCF_037190085.1 of Gemmatimonas aurantiaca. Lineage (NCBI taxonomy): Bacteria > Pseudomonadati > Gemmatimonadota > Gemmatimonadia > Gemmatimonadales > Gemmatimonadaceae > Gemmatimonas > Gemmatimonas aurantiaca. The sequence goes on along the minus strand of NZ_JBBCJO010000011.1, from coordinate 209,057 downwards.
CGCTTTTGTCGGACTGCTCGCCGGCATGGCTGCCGTGGCCGCCGTGTCCTTCGGCGCGCCGCAGGTGAGTTTCCTGTGGTACAACGTGATCGGCGCCGTGGTGGTCTTCGTGGTGGGCTACGGTCTCAGTCTGCTGTCGCCGGAATCACCGACACCGCCGACGCCGCAGGAGGCGTAAGACACGATCGGAGGTTTCCCGTCCCAAGGACAATGTATTACATTGTCATACATGAAAACCTCCGCCTTGACCATCCGCCTCGACCGCGAGCTGGAACGTCAGCTCGCGGCGCTCGCGAAGCGCTCAGGCCGTTCCCGAAGTGACATCGCGCGCGACGCACTCCGGCGACAACTGGCGATCCTGCAGTTCGAGGAAGCGCGGCGCTTGCTCATGCCCTTTGCCGAGGCCTGCGGATACCTCACGGACGAGGACGTCTTTCGCGCCGTGTCGTGAGGGTTTGCCTCGACACCAACGTCCTGGTCGCCGCGCTGGCAACCCGCGGGCTTTGTGCCGATGTCTTTCGTCTCGTCCTGGCCGAGCATGATCTGGTCATCGGTGAGGTGATTCTGGAGGAGATACGGCGCGTGCTGGCCACCAAATTCAAGGTGCCTGCGGACCATATCGAGAGTATTGTCGCGGTCTTTGACCCGTTCCCCTGTCTTCCAAAACCGACCAGGCCTGGGCCGGTCGGCATTCGTGACCCCGCCGACCGGTGGGTATTCGCCACGGCGCTGGCGGGAAATGCGGAGGTGCTCGTGACGGGGGATCAGGATCTCCTCACATTCCACGAGCAGACATCGAACCGTATTCTCACGCCACGGGCGTTCTGGGAATTGGTCCGGTCGGGTGCGGGTTAGGAGCGCACATCGTTCAGCGTTGCTGGCGGCGAATCACCACCGCCAGTCGTGAAGCCACGGCTCGCCCTGCGCGAGCCGGGCTTCATAGGCGGCCAGTTCACCGGCATGATCCACTTCCAGCCACCGGCCATCCACCGGCACGGCCGCAATGGGCATGCCGGTGGCCAGAACGCGGCGCAGCAACGTGGTCATGTCCAGTCTCCGCCGCCCTTCGTCGCCGGCGGCGGTCACCACGTCCCGCACCCGCGCGAATCCTTCCGGTGTGAAACGCAGCAGACCCATGTACTGACCGCGCACCTCATCGATCGAGCCCGGCTTCTCACCGATCGTGACGAGTTGCCCGTCACGGACATCGAAGGTCTCGGCGTCCGACAGTGGATCGGCAAAACGCAACGCCCACAGGTCCTGCCACCGACGATCGTACGTGATGGCCAGCGGCGCCTGCGCGGCACGCAACGCGCGCACGTGATCGGGGTGATAGACGATGTCCGAATAGGACACGATCACCGGTCCGTCCGTGAAATGCGCTGCCGCTGCCAGCAACGTGCCCACCATGTTCGTATGCTCCCATTCGGCATTGTGCACCGTGGGCACATCCAGCGCTTCGATCACGTCGGCGCGGTATCCGGTGGCCACCGTGACCGTTTCGATGCCGGCCGCACGCAGCGCGTCGATCTGCCATTGCAGCATCGGACGGCCGAGCAACTCCACCATCCCCTTGGGCCGGACTTCGGTGTGAGCGCCCAGCCGGCTGCCGCGTCCGGCGGCGAGAATGAGTGCCGCCGTGTGTGAGGTCTTGCTCATGAGTGACGCTCGTTCGATGGTCCATCGTTCTCATGGCCGAACCAATGACGAACGAGTGCACGATCCTGGGAATGAGGTGCGGTCTCCCGCTCCGGATGCCACATGATTCCCAACGCCCCCAGTGCGGGATAGCGCACGGCTTCGGGATATCCATCGACGTCCCGCACGAGGCATTCGGCGCCGTTCACCGGGTCGATGGACAGCGCCCATCGATGAAAGCTGTTCACCTCACGCGGAACGGCGAGACCCGGCATCGTCGGCGTGAGCATCTGAACGGGATGTCGCGTGGCGACATGCCCGGTGGTGGCCACGAGCCCACCGCCCTGCTCCGTGTGCAACAACTGCAGTCCCCGACAGACGCCAAGCACCGGGTGCCCATGCTGCCGCGCCCAGGCGAGCAGTTGACGCTCGGTGTCGTCCCGCACCGGCGTCACGCCGATGTCCTCTCCGCCGCTGAGGATGAGACCATCCAGCGCCCACGCCTGCGCGAAGTCCACCACGGCCTCGCCAAGATTGGGCACCGGAAGCCACTGGGCGTCGGGAAGCACGGCCGCGAGGAATCGGCCCCAGTCCGCGGCGAGCGCATCACGTGCCTCCGCATGATCGCCCACCGTCATGCGGCGCATCGTCACACCGATCCGCCCGCATCGCGCGCGCTCAGTGCGCACGGACCGGCCTCACCATCCGTCCCGCACAATCGACTTCCACCAGAGACGCGGAACGCAGACGTTCGAATGTCTGCTCGCCACAGCCGATGGCGGCGGGAATTCCCAGTTCGGCGCAGCGAATGGCCATGTGTGAGTTCATCCCGCCGAACTTGGTCACCAGCGCCGCGATTCCCCTCGTGAAGATCCAGTCGAATCCGGGATCGGCATTCTCGATGCAGGCCACCGCGCCATACAGCGTGGTGTCGCCCGGACTCTGTGCGGTGACCATCACCGCCGGGCCGGTCGTTCGCCCGGTGCCGATGAAGTTGGGTTCACTGCGATGGATGGTCGCCACATACACGTCACGCGCATCACGCACGATGTGCCCGAGCCGGAACGCGTGCGCCTCGGCGTGGCGCTGACGTCCCTGCTGCGCGATTTCCAGCAGGTAGCGATCGGCATAGTCGATGGCCGGATCGACGGCATACCGGTCGAACGTACTCCAGTCGATGAACGACAGATCGTCGCGACTGAGCCCCTGCGCTTCGCCCCACCGGGCCAGTGCCGCGAGAGCATCCGAAAGCGCCCGCGTGAATACGAACTTGGCATGTTCCCGTCCGGCGATCGCGCGCCGCGCATGATCGAGCAGTTGCGCACCGCGCACCGTGCCAAGCCCCGCCTCGTCGAGCAACCGGCGCAGGGCCGCATTCTCACCCGGGGTGAGACGGAAGCCGGGAACGCGCGCAACCGTTTCCTGTACCGGGGAATCGACGAACAGTTCGTCACGTTCGTCGTAACGCCGCGAGGTGATGTCGTACGTGCCCGGTCGCAGATGACCGTAGTGCGTCAGAAAATCGTCCGGCGTGTCCTCTCCGCGGGTCACCCGTTCGTACGCGTCCACCATGCCGCCGGTCACGGTACGGATGGAGCGACGGAACTGCTCCAGGCGCTCAGGCGCGAGAGCGCCCCGTCGCACGGCCGATCGCAACAGCGCCTCGGCGATGAAGGCGTGCCGGGCCACCGTCGCGAAGGCCAGGGTGCCCCGTGCCGCCGCACCGCGGATGAGCGACACCGCATGGCGCAGTCCCTGCGCCGCGTCCGCGCTTCCCGTACGGCCACCTGCGGGAGCGGTCGCGCGCATCACCAATGCGTCCGCTTCCAGTGTCGCCACGGTCGCCTCCACACCGGACAGGGACCCCCGCGCATCCGTGCGCAGCGCGTTCGACGTCAGCGCCCGCAACTGTTCGAGGAACATCGTCTGCTCGCGCCGGCCGAGCATCGAACCATACCAGTCGCGAAGCCGTTTGCGTGCGTCGAAATCGAGACAGGTGAGCGCGATCTCGAACTCCACCTTGTCGTGATGCTCGGGGTGCACATCGAGACGATCCAGCCAGGCGTCGACGAGTCGCTCGCCCGTGTCGGCGGCAACGGATGCGGGCAACAGGGAATTGAAGCTCGCCCGGACGTCGATGTAGGGATGGCTGTTCACCACGACCATGAGATCGACCGGCGGCAGCTCCCGATATCCCATGCCGGCGCGGGCCTCGCGCCAGGTGCGGCGCGTGATCAGCTCGCGATAGAGCGAGGTGGCCAGTGGCCGTGGTGTCGTCCCGATCATCTCGGCCGGATTCCAGTCCGGCATCACCGCCAGAATGGTACGGCGGCCGAAGAGTCCGGGCTGCGGTGTGGAGCACTCGCGCACGAAGTGCTCCACGAACACGAGCTGTCGGGCGACCCGCCGCTCGGTGACCGGATGCCAGCCGCGGGCCGTGGCGATGCGTCGCGCCTGCAGCAGCCAGAGCCGCCCATCCCGTCCGATCGCGAACTCGATGTCGAGTGCCGGCGAGCCACACAGCGCTTCGAGTTCGCGCGCCAGATCGATCAACCGGCGGACACGCGGCGACGTGATGTATGCGGGATCGGCGTGCCGCGACACACGCAGCGCCTTGTGCACCTCGCGCCCGGCGGTGACGGCGTCGGTCCGCCCCGATCGTTCGTCGTAATTGAGAACGAAGTAGGGCGATCCGTGCACGATGTCGTAGGTCATCACCACGCCACCGGCGGCCACCGATTCGAGCATCGGCTGCACGAGCACCTGATCCCGCGGATCACCCGTCATCGATGTCACGACATGTTCCACCGCAGCCTGCAGGGCGGCCACATCATGGACCGCGACATCGAGCACGCTGTCGAAAGCCCCGGCCCGGGATTCCGTGGCGCCGTCCTCCACCAGGGCACTCGAACGCACGACCACGGTCTCCACCGCGAGACGGCGTTGCACGGCACGGAGACAACGTTCGGGCGCCTGCTTCCATTCGGCGACCGTGAAGTACACCAGCGGAAGCACCTCCGCGCTGCGCAACTTCGGCCGAAGCCGTTCGAGCGTTTCCGCCTTGGTGCCCAGACGGATGGGACGCACGGTGCGCATCAGGTGACGGGAAGATGGCCGAGCACTTCCTGCACACGTGCCTCGAGATCGAAGGCGTCCCCACCTGTATCGAACAGCAGGTCGGGCGACTCCGGTTCGGGAAACGGGATATCGACTCCCACGACGTACGCCCGCTCGCCACGCAGCGCGGATCCGTAGAGTCCCTTGCTGTCGCGACGGATCAGGGCCTCCATCGGTGCGCGCAGGTAGACCTCGAGATAGTGGCTGAATCGCGTGCGATTGCCGGCGCGCAGATCGGGGAAGATGGACATGGTGGAGCAGACCACATCCACGCCCTGTCCATCCAGCCACTCACACAGGGCCGTGATGCGTTCGGCCACCAGCCGCCGTCCGTCGATCGTATACGGTGCATCACCGGCATCGAGCGCCAGCAGCCGTCGGATCTCGTCGCCATCCACATGCACGACGCGACTGCCACGCGTGCGCCAGGCGTCGACCACGGCGCGTCCGAGCGTCGACTTCCCGCTTCCCGACATTCCCATGATCCAGATGACCATCGTCAGTTCCCGTCGCCGTGGTCCAGGATCTGATGGATGTTGATCAACGCATCGGCAGCGACGCGCCCCGAAAAACCATAGAATGGGAAGAAGTATCCGGCCCGGAGCGCCCGTCGCACATGACGCTGCCGTTCCCACAACACGGCGTCGTGGAGCACCGACCCGATGGCCCGCCCTTCACCCGGACGGATGCTGGGAATGTGCTCGCGCAGCAGCAGCTCCGGTGAATCCTCGCCGAGGTATTCGTCATGTTCGGCGCCCGGTACGTCGAGCAGCAGCAGATTGCGGTCGGTGTAGATCGCGCCAAATGCGGAGCCGCCGTAGTCGGCCAATACGAGGTCGGCGACAGCGAAGAGGGGCATGTTGTCCGCCTCGCCGGCCAGCATGGTGGTGAACGGCAGCGCCTTCAGCCGCGCGAAGCGTTCCGGTTCCACCCTGGGCATTCCCGGATGCACCTTCACGAACACGTTGTACCGGTCGGCCCACTGGACGATGTCCTCGTCGTAGTGGCCCACGGAGGACAGTTGATTCCAGGTGGGAAGCCACACGATCGTCGCCCGCGAGGGGTCCCCGCCGAATTCCTCGATCAGGCGATGCCGCTCGTGGCGCAGCGTGAAGAACCCGTCGAATCGTGGATATCCCATCGGGATGAGCACGGCGTCCGTCACCGGCGCGAGATGCGCCACCTGATACGGACCGAAACAGAGGATCGCATCGTACAGCGCGTTCCACTCGGCGAACTGCCAGCGATTCTTTCCCAGTCCGTACATGAATCGCACGTTCCGACGTCCGAGCCGTTTGATCTGCTCCGGATCGGCGAGCATCATGGGATGATTCGAGATCAGGCAGTCGTATGGCGTCTCCACACCATCGAGCGCTTCGAGTGCGACGAAGGGCCAGGCGTGCCGTGAGGTCACCTGCTCGAACGGCTCGATGTCGTCCGGCTCCACGCACCGTATGAGTTCGAAGCTGCCGGCCGGCAACTGCTCCAGGACAGGCCTGAAGTGATTGAGCAGGTCCACCGAATGAGTCACAAAACCGAATGGCACCTGCGGGCGGGAGGGACTCATGGGCGGGAACCTAACGTGATTTTCTTTCGAGTGTCCAGCGACATCGCGCCATCCCGCGACCTCTCTACCGGAGAGTGTGAGCCACTCATACAAGGTCCATATATAATGTGTGGCCATCCGGGCATCGTCATGACAGCGTTGGCGAATGGATCTGTTTGTGCGCTTCGGGGCGACAGTGCGGCGGTTGCGCATGCATGCCGGATATTCGCAGGAGTCTCTGGCGGATCTCGTCGGCATGCACCGCAACTACATCGGCACGGTCGAACGCGGCGAGACGAACATTTCGCTGGAGAACATGCACCGTATCGCCAGGGGACTCCGCATCTCCCTGAGCGCACTGTTTGCCGAGATGGAAGGGACCGACGCTGGCGATGACCGTCCGGTTCCCACGTCCGTACCGACAACCAGAAGCAGTGGAACGGACGGCCGTGCGGCCCTGCTCCGGCCCGCACTCGATCGGGTGGCCGAGGCCAGACAAGCACTCGAAGACGCCGTACATCAACTGCAGTATTTCGATGCCGGCGGTGACGACGCCGGGGTCACCCGCTCCCGACCCCGGCGCAGAAAGAGCCGCTGACCGCGTGAGTCAGGGCACCGGTGGGGTCGCGCTCGCCGGTGCCTGCCCATTCACGAGATTGGCCAGCAGGCGCGCCGCACCGGGGACTCCGGCCGGCAACTGTCGGAACAACGCCAGCGTCACGTACACATAGCGTCCCCGTCCAACGGGGGCGACCAGCAGCGCGCCGGTATTGGCGGGTTCATCGGGATCGTGCATCGAGAGCAGTGGCGTGTATCGCCGATCGATCGTGCTGGGCATGTACGTGGCCCGCTCCTGCACCCAGCCGGCCCAGTCCCGATCGCCGATGCGGTTGGGCGTGGTGAGCAACGGATTCGTCGGCTGCAGTACCGTGACCGGCGCCTGTTCCAGTGTCACGCGGGCCGCCGGCCGTGTCCACTGCAAAGGGTACGGTGTCACCGGAAAGCGACTCATGTCCTGCGCGCCGTACTGCACCACCAGTGTCCCGCCGCGGTTGGCGTAGGCCAGCAACCGCGCATTCTGGCGCACCAACTCCTCGTTGGCTTCGTAGGCCCGCGGGCCCACGACGATGCTCGTGAATCGCGACAGATCGGTGCTGCCCAGCAACGACGGCTCGAGCTTCTCCACCGGGATGTCGAGCTGGCGGAGCGCCTCCATGCCGGCGTCCGCGACCCCGGTGATGTATCCCACACGGGCGCGCGGCGGCAGCTTCACCGACACCGCCGAGAAGGACATCGCCGACGTGCCGTACAGGCGCATCGGCGTGATGTGGTCGTACGTGATGGGATAGACTCCACGCATGGATGGCACATTCTCGTGGAAGGCCGCGGCCAGCAACTGATGCGCGCCCTCCGTCAGCGTGCCACGCAAACGGAATGTCACCACCGCCGAGCCTCCGGCCGGCAACGTGCGGATGCGTTGGATGGAGTCCGCCAGGAGCCCTTTGGGCAGGTCGAGACGCACGCGCACGCTGACCTCGTGCGGATACGCCGACTGCACACGCACACTCACCGCACGATCCACCGGCACGCCCGCGCGGATGTACTCGACGACACTACCGAGGTTGACCGTGATGCCGGGCACTGCCGCCACCGGAACCTGTTGATCGCCCTTCACCGGATCGGCGTAGCGATACACCACGGGCACCCGCACCGACGCGTTCGTTCCATCGATCGCCAGGCCCACCTCCACCTCGGTGGCGATGTCCGACTCCCGTTGCACTTCGTCGCGGGCATCGATGGGCATGAGGAACCAGTCGTTTCCCTGTCGTCCTTGCTGTCGCCACCACGGCGAATTGGGCGTGAACGCCACCGCATACCGCCGCAGCGACACCGCGCTGTCGGGCGCCACATCCACGGTGCCACGCTCGTTCGCGCGTGGCCCCAACCCCTGAATCAACACGGCGCCCACACGCACGGCCGACCGTCCACGATTGAACACGGTGACTGTGACGGGGAGCGAATCGTTCACATCCACCTTCTCGGCCTCGCGCACCGGGAACGTGGCCTGCGGAGCCGTGGCTTCCACGGCGATGCCCGCCGCCTGCACCAGCGCGAGCTCGGTGCGTTGCACCGTCAGTGTGATCGCATCGAACAGCGCCGGATCGGCCTGCTGCGCCGGACGCGCGCGTACCTGCGCCGCGCGGCCCAGCCCATCGCCGATCAGCAGTGCCGGTCCGTTGCCGAGCGCATTGCGCACGACGCGGAACTGCCGCAGCGCCTCGGACAGCGGCAGGACGAGTTGTGACGGATCGTCGGCGCGATATCGCGTGCGCATGGCCGCCACCGCGGCGAGCGCGGAGTCGAGCACGGGCGCCACGGCGGTCGGCACACCGGCACGCAATGGAGTCCAGGTGGTGTCGATGCCGTCGAACAACGACTGCTCACGGCGCGGATCGCTCGGCCCCACCCGCGATGCCTCACGCGAGAGGTAGGCCCACATCACCCCTTTCCGCTGCAGCACGCCAAACCCCTGCGACTTGTGCTGCGAACGACTTTCCGCGGCAATCTCATAGAAGCTGCGACCCAGCAGCGGATCGTATGCCCCGGTGTTCACACGCAACGTCGCACTGTCGGGGGCCTGACGCGCGCTGCGATAGAACTTCTGCGGGGTCCACGGCAGACCGAAGTCCTTCACCGGAAAGCGCACCGTGTCGCCGGCCAGGTCGTACGCTTCGCGCGCGAGCAGGCCGGACACCTGATGGTGCCCATGGCCATCGCGCGGCGTGCCGCTGAAAAACGCGACGATCACCTGCGGGCGGAATGCGCGCACCACCCGCACCACATCGCCGAGAATCGAATCCTTGGGCCAATGCTGGTACGTCTCTTCGGCGTTCTTGCTGAAACCAAAATCATAGGCCCGCGAAAAGAACTGCCGGCCACCGTCGATGCGCCGCGCCGCGAGCAGTTCCTGTGTGCGGATCGCCCCCAGCGGTTCGCCCAGTTCGTTGCCGATCAGATTCTGTCCGCCGTCACCGCGGGTGAGCGACAGATACGCGGTCTCCACGTGACGTCCGCGGGCGAGCCACGCGATGACCGGCGTGTCTTCATCGTCGGGGTGTGCGGCGATCGTCAGCACCCGACCCGTGGTCCCGATACCGGCGAGCGTCGACCCCAGCAGCGCCGCACCGCGTTCGCCGCCATTGAGCGTCACACCCGACTGGGCCCGCGCCGTCATCGCCGGGGCGCCAACGACGAGCGCCGCGGCAATTGCCACGGCGCTCGTGTATCCACTCCGGCAGATGAGGCGCGCGACCCGCGAAAGCTGTCGCGTCATCACTGACCTCACTGCGTGATCGTCATGGCGGGCCGCTCTTCAGCCACCTCGCCGGTATCCATCACCATCGCCACGATACGCGCCTGCTCCTGCTGATGCGCATCGGCATACCCTTCGGCCGGGCTCGCCCGCTCCGGACGCCCCACGTACCGCACACCCACCGCGGCTCCGGCCGACGCCCGCAACCGCGGCTGCACGTATGTCCAGGCACCCTGGTTCTTCGGCTCTTCCTGCGCCCACACCACCTGTTCGATGGCGGGATAGAGATCCATGATGCGCTGGATCTCTTCGTGCGGCCAGGGATAGAGCTCTTCCACGCGCACGAGCGCGACATTCGGGTTCCGGTTGGCCGCCAGCGCCAGATCGTAGTACACCTTGCCGGTGCAGAACACGATGCGGCGCACATCGTCCCGACGCTGCGATGCGATGGGATCGTCGATGACCGGATGGAATCCGCCCTGCACCAGGTCCTCGAGACGCGACGAGGCCTGCGGCAGACGCAGCATCGACTTGGGCTGCATGCAGATCAGCGGACGACGATTGCTGCGCAGCGCCTGTCGACGCAACAGATGGAAGTACTGCGCCGGTGTGCTGCAGTAGGCCACCGTGGCATTGCCTTCGGCGCAGAGCTGCAGGAACCGCTCGAGACGCGCGCTCGAGTGCTCGGGGCCCTGCCCTTCGTAGCCGTGCGGCAGCAGCAGCACCAGTCCACTGTCCTGACCCCACTTCGCGCGATCGGCCATGATGAACTGATCGATGATCGGCTGCGCCACGTTCACGAAGTCACCGAACTGCGCCTCCCACAACGTGAGAGCATCGGTGGCCACGGTGCTGAAACCGTATTCGAACGCCAGAATGGCCGTTTCGGACAGTGCCGAGTTGTATACCTCGAACACCGCGCGGGCGCCCGGCAGATTCGCCAGCGGCGCATACTTGCGGCCCGTGTTGGCATCGTTCAACACCGAGTGGCGATGCGAGAACGTGCCACGTTCGGCGTCCTGACCCGTGAGACGCACCGACATGCCGTCCAGCAGCAGGGTGCCGAACGCCAGCGCTTCGGCATGGCCCCACTCGATGCCACCCTGCTCCCCCATCGCCTCACGACGACGTTCGAGCTGCTTGGCCAGACGCGGATTCGGCGTGAAGTCCTGCGGCCACTGCAACAGCGATTCGTTCACGAACTGGAGCCGTTCCGCCGCCACCGCCGTCTGCACGGACCGGAGCGCCGACGCGGCTTCCGCCGGCCACGGCGCGTGCTTCTCGCTGCCCAGTAGCGACTGCTTGAACGCGGCGTGGATGTCGGCATATCGCTGCGACACGTCCTTCTCCACCTGCGCCGCTTCGTCGGCGGTGAGCACCCCTTCACTCACCAGGCGATTGGCCCACACCTGCGGCACCGTGGGATGCTTGCGGATGGCCGCCGTGCGCGTGGGCTGCGTGTACATCGGTTCGTCGCCTTCGTTGTGTCCGTGGCGACGATACCCCACCAGATCGATCAGCACGTCCTTCTTGAACGTCGTGCGATAGGCGCAGGCCAGTCGCATCGCGGTGATGCATGCTTCGGCATCGTCCGCGTTGACGTGGAAGATCGGGATCTCGAAACCCTTCGCCAGATCCGACGAGTAGTACGTCGACCGCGCGTCGGCGGGATCGGTGGTGAAGCCCACCTGGTTGTTCACGATGATGTGGATCGTGCCACCGGTGCGATACGCGTTCAGGTGCGAGATGTTCAGCGTTTCGGCGACGATGCCTTCACCCGGGAACGCCGCGTCACCGTGAATGGCCACCGGCACCACCGCATGTTCGTTGCGCTCCCCGGGCTTGCCGGCGAGGCGCTGACGCGCGCGCACGACACCTTCGATGACCGGGTTCACCACTTCGAGGTGCGACGGGTTGGGCACCAGACGCAGCTTCACCTCGCGCCCGTCCACCGAACGGGCGCCGAGGAAGCCCATGTGGTACTTCACGTCGCCGGTGGCCATCTCGTCGGCGTTGTCGTGGCGGCCTTCGAACTCCGCGAACAGCGCTTCGAACGGCTTGCCCATGACGTTGGTCAGCACGTTCAGGCGACCACGATGCGCCATGCCGATCACGATCTCTTCCGCGCCCGACTTGCCCAGCGCGCTGATCATCTCGTCGAGCATGGGCACGAGCGTGTCGGTGCCCTCCACCGAGAAACGCTTGTACCCCTGATACGCGCGGCCGAGGAAGCGCTCGAGTCCGTCCACCTCGTTGAGGCGACGGAGCACGGCCTTCTTTTCCTCCGGCGTGAGCGCCCGCGTCAGTTCACCGCCCCGGAAGGCATGACGAAACCAGTTGCGCTCCTCGTTCATCTCGAGGTGCCACACTTCGTATCCGATCCGCGAGGAATACACCGCCCGCTTGCGCGCGATGACCTCCTTCGCCGTCGGAAACCGGTCGTCACCGATGGCCGCACCGGGAATCGCAGTGAGATCGTCTTCGGTCAGTCCATGAAACGACAGATGCAGTTCGTCGGCTCCGATGGGCGGCGTGCCGAGGGGATCGAGCTGCACGTCGTAGTGACCGTACATGCGGATCGCCTGCTGCAGCGACGCGGCACCCGCGACTTTCTGCAGATACGCCACGTCGGTGACCGCACCGCCCGCTTCCGCACCGGTGCTCGCGGCCGCCTGGCCGAACAGCGATTCGGCGATGCGGAAGTACTGACGCCAGGTTTCGTCGACGCTCGCTGGATCGCGACGATACCGCTCGAACTGCTCGGCAAAGATGCCGTCGTTGAAAACGCTCGTGATGGCTGACATAAAATGGGAATGTAACCGGGGGTTCGCGCCGAGGCAGTCGGTGGGCCACCCGCCGGAAATCGCTACACCTGAACGGGCATCACCAGCGTGAAGACCGACCCTTCGCCGGGACGCGACACGACCTCGATGCGCCCGCCGAGCAGAGTGGCCAGACGGCGGGCGATGTAGAGGCCGAGCCCGGTCCCGCCGCGCCGGCGCGTGGGCACGTCCTCGAGCTGGGAGAACGGACGGAACAGCCGCTGGATGTCGGCGGCCGCGATCCCGATGCCGGTGTCCTTCACCGCGAACCGCAGGCTGCTCCCACCCTCCGGAAGTGGCGACCCACGCGACACCCGCAGCACCACGCTGCCCACCTCGGTGAATTTGATCGCGTTCTGACAGAGATTGAGCAGGATCTGCCGGACCTTGGCCTCGTCGGTATGCATACCCGGCAACCCCGGCTCCGGCTCGATCAGGAACGCGATGCCTTTTTCGCGGGCCAGCGGCTCGAGAAACGGATGCAACGTATCGAGCAGTTCGTCGAGACGCACCGCCGTCGGCCGGGCCGTAAGACGATCGGCCTCGAGGGAAGCGTAGGTGAGAATGTCCTCGATGAGCGAGCCGAGATGTCGCCCGACGGTACGCAGCCGCGTGATGACCTCACGCTGTTCGGACGAGAGCGGCCCCAGAATCTCGTCCTCGAGCAACTCCCCGTACCCCTCCAGCGCGGTGAGCGGCGTGCGCAACTCATGCGACAGCGTGGCCAGCAGGCTGGTCTTCGCCGCATCGGCCGACTGGGCCTCTTCGAGCAACCGCGCCTTCCAGAGGGCGAGTGCGGCCAGGTCGGCCATGACCGCCAGACGCTCCTCGTCAGTTTCGTCGAACGTGGGATGCCCCGGATCCCGCGTGATGGCCAGGACCCCGAAGAGCTGTTCGTTGGCCACCAGCGGCAGGAGGAGAATGGGGCCGAACCCCAGGGTGGGCAGCAGCGCCGCAAACGGCGGTGTCGCCTCCAGTGGCGTGGGCAGGAGCACGGCGCGTTTTTCGGCCGCGGCGCGCCAGATGAACGTGCCGGCCAGCGGAAAGGTCATGCCCAGCAACGGCGTCGCGATCCCGGAGCAGGCGACATATACGCCACTTTCGCCACTTATCTGCGTCACCATGGCACCACTTGCCCGTCCTCTGAACATCGACAGATGACAGAGCGTCTGCAGCACCTGCTGGGAACTGGTCTCCGCCGCCAATGCCCGGGCCACCTGACGGATGCTGCCGAGCTCTTCCGTTCTGCGATAGTCGGAATAGAGCAGGTCGTCCGGGAGAGCCGGAATGTGGGGAGTGGACATCGGGCGGTGAGGTTCGGGATCCGGGCGGGTGGAGAACAAAATGACAACCCGGTGACGCTCTCATGATGTCTTGATGAAGACGTCAACGGGAATCTTGCGCCTCCGCGTCACGACTGGCAGCATGGGGCGCGTTGCTTGACGGCCCGCACCTCAGACGGGACGGGAAGATGCCATGGTATCACCAATCGACTATGGAGAGTTCATGCCGCGAAGTGGTGGCGCGATGCGTGATGGACGGTGCGAGACTTCGGCCAGGTCCCGGATGAATCTCCGTCAGGTCCTGCTGACCGTGATCCTGGGCTTGTGGACACTGGCCGGCGCGCCCTTGCCGATGGCGGCCCAGCAGACGGCCGACCTCATCCGGGGCCGGGTCACGTCGGAAGATGGCCAACCCATTGCCGGGGTGCAGGTCACGGCCGTCTCCTACTTCGGTGGCATCACCAAGACCGCCCGCACCAACCGCGATGGCCGTTATTCCATCACCTATCCCAACGGGGAAGGCGACTACTGGCTGGCGTTTGCCGCGATCGGTTATCAGGGCCAGCGCATCGAGGTGAAACGCCTCGCGGACGAAGAAGTGCTGGTGGCCGATATCAAGCTCTCCAACACGCAGGTCCTGCAGACCGTCACCACCACCGCCAGCGGTCCTCGCCAGCAGGCGCCCCGCAGCGCGGACAACGCCTTCTCCTCGGATCCGTCGGGAGGCGATCGTACCATCAGCAACAACAATGTGTCACCCGATGTGGCGGGCAATCTGGCCGCGATGGCCGCCACGATGCCGGGTGTGCAGCTCATTCCGGGCGTCGATGGCAATCCTGACCGATTCTCCATGTTCGGGCTCGATCCCTCGCAGAACAACGCCACGCTGAACGGACAACAGGGCAGTCTTTCGAGCATCCCCCGCGATGCCGGCGTCTCACCGCAGCTTCGCGCCGGATACGACGTGGCCTACGGCGGGTTCAGTGGCGCGCAGATCGGCGTGAACACCCAGTCGGGCACCAACTACATCTCCCGTTCGCTGAGCAGTGTGCTGAACGCCCGGCAGGCGCAGTGGAACGACCCGGTCGGCATGGCCACCGCCTACTCCTCGGTGTCGTTCGGCGGACGGGCCTCGGGCCCCATCGTGATGGACAAAGACTTCTACAACGTCTCGTTCCAGTTCGATCGCCGCTCGCAACAGTTGCCCACACTGCTCGCCAGCACCTCCACCGTCTTTCAGAGTGCAGGGATCGCCGCCGATTCGGCCACCCGTCTGCGCGAAATTCTGGGGAGCTTCGGAGTGCCGCTGCATGGTGATGGCCTGGGTCGCACCGCCGCGCGCACGTCGGCCTCCTGGCTCGGCACCTTCGATTGGGCGCCCAAGTCGCCCACCAGCGGCCATGCGTTCAACATCGCCTTCAACGGCAGCTACACCGACACCGATCCGCAGTCGCTGCTGGCCTCTCAAACCCCCAGTTCACTCTCCGCCTCCCGCTTCGTGAATGGCGGCGCGCAGCTCCGGCACACCAACTACTTCACCAACGGGGTGCTCACGGAATCGCAACTGAGTCTCACGGGCTCCCAGAGCCGGAACGATCCCTACCTCGATGGCGTCGGCGGGACGGTGCTCGTCACGTCGGCGTTGGCCGATGGCACCACCGCGACCCGATCGCTCACCTTCGGCGGTGGCGCCAATGCCGGGTCCACCACGTCCCGCTCGCTGAGCGGGCGCAACATGCTCTCGTGGGTGAGCACCAACAACCGGCACCGGCTCAAGCTCATCACCGAACTGCGACTCGACGACGCGGAGTCCGAACGTGCGTTCAACCTGCGCGGACGCTACACCTACCAGTCGCTCGAGGACCTGCAACTCGGCGTGCCGTCGTCCTATTCACGCACGCTCAACGCGGTCACCCAATCGGGGCGCGCGCTGATCGGCGCCCTTGCACTCGGTGATGCGTGGCGGCCATCGCAGGACCTGCAGGTGCAGTACGGCATCCGCATGGACGGCAATCGCCTGCTCGATCGTCCCCTCGAAAACCCGGCCATTGTGCAGGCGTTCGGCATGCACAACGATCACGTGCCGAACGGTCTGTACGTCAGTCCGCGCGTGGGCTTCTCCTGGTTGTACGGCCAGGCGGCACAGATCCCCTTCGGTGAGGGGTTCGCGTATGCACCACGCGCCACGATCCGCGGCGGCGTGGGTCTCTTCCAGAACATCCGCGGCCCCGATCTCGTCAACGGCGCGATCGCGAATACGGGCCTGCCAAACTCTCAGCAGCAGATCATGTGCACCGGCGCGGCCACGCCGAGTGCGAGCTGGCAGACCTCCATGGCGACGACGGGGCCGGGCAGTTGCGCCGATGGCAGCGCCGGTTCCCTGTTCGCCAACCCGGCGCCGGCGGTCACGCTCTTCACACCGGGCTACAGCCAGGAACGCAGCGTGCGCGCCAATCTGAGCTGGACCGGCACGGTGCTCGGCAATCGTTACAATCTGACCACCAATGTGCAGGGGGCGCTCAACTTCGCGCAGCCCGATTTCATGGATCTCAACTTCCGTCCCACGGCACAGTTTTCACTGACGGGAGAAGGCGGACGCCCCGTGTACGTCGCGCCCACCAGCATCGATGCGACGAGCGGTCTCATCGCCACCCGCGATGCGCGCATCACACCGGCATTCGCGAGCGTGCAGGCGCAACACTCCGATCTGCTCTCGCGCAGCGGTCAGCTCACGGTCACGCTGTCGCCGTTCGCGATCATGACTCCCGTGTTCCGCTGGTCGCTCACCTACAACTATCTCTTCCTCACGCAGCAGTACCGCGGCTTCAGCAACACCGCGGGTGATCCGCTGAGCATTGCCTGGAACACCGGCAGCCAGCCGCGTCACGATATCGGATACATGCTGAGCTACAACCTGCGCAATGCGGTCACGTTCACGTTGAACGGGCGCCTGCAGTCGGGCCAGCGTTTCACGCCGATGGTGGCCGGTGATGTGAATGGGGACGGACGCGCCAATGACCGGGCGTTCATCTTCGCACCCGGCGCATCGACCGACGCGCAATACGGCGCCGCGTTCGGCACGGCCATGCAGCAACTGCTCGATCATGGTTCGCCCTCGGTGCAGCGATGCCTGCAGCGGCAGATCGGGCGTCTCGCCGACCGGAACAGTTGCTTGGGACCGTGGACGAGCGCCAGCACCTCGCTACGCATCGCGCTCAATCCGTCACGCATCCGCCTCCCGCAACGCACCACCCTCAGCTTCACGCTGAGCAATCCCCTCGCGGCGGCGGATCTGCTGCTGAATGGCGAGCGGGCACTCAAGGGTTGGGGACAGGTGCCGTTCGTCGATCAGTCGCTGTTGTACGTGCGCGGCTTCGATCCGAACACGGGACG
The DNA here is from genome assembly GCF_037190085.1 of Gemmatimonas aurantiaca. Lineage (NCBI taxonomy): Bacteria > Pseudomonadati > Gemmatimonadota > Gemmatimonadia > Gemmatimonadales > Gemmatimonadaceae > Gemmatimonas > Gemmatimonas aurantiaca. The sequence continues at coordinate 191,945 of NZ_JBBCJO010000011.1, read as the reverse complement.
GTTCCGCTACGACGTGAACCAGCGGTTCGGCGCGACACGCGTACAGCAGGTCACCTCACGCACACCGGCGGTGCTCACTATGCAGATGAGCATCGATCTCGCGCCCACGCGCGACTGGCAGGGGCTCAATCAGCAGCTCGCGCGCGGACGCACCCGCGCCGGCACGAAGATGACGGAAGCGGCCGTGCGTCAGCTCAACAGCAGCATGTTCCCCAACGTGATGGCGCGACTGCTGCAGGTGGGTGAACGTATTCACCTCTCACGCCGGCAGGCGGACAGTCTAGCCACGCTCAGCCGTCGGTATACCCGTCTGGTGGACTCGGTGTGGACGCCGGCCGCCAAGGCGCTCGCGGCACTGCCGGCCCACTATGACCAGCGTGAAGCGCGCGCACGCCTCACCGCGGCCCGTTCGGTCGCCATCACCTATCTCATCGAAGTCGTTCCCGACGTCCGCAAGCTGCTCACGAAGGGACAGCTCCGTGTGATGGACAACAACCTCCTGCAGATGCTGGAGCCACGATACCTGGAATTGCTGCGCTCGGGCCAGAACAGCGGCGATTTCTTCTTCTTTTTCTGAGGCGATCATGGTCTTCGCGCTTCTGCTGTCACTCGGCGTGACCACGTTCGCTCCGGTCACGGTGCGACCAGCTCTGAGTCCCGCCGCCGAAGCCTTGCTGGTCGCGCAACAGCCTCCGGGCGATTCGCTGCGCGACTCGCTGCGCGCCACCCGCTCCACCGCGCCCATCCGGCAACTGGCGCAGGTGGTCGCCAGTGATACGGGGTTGTTGATGGACGTCTCCGCGGTGCGCCATCTGCCCAATGGCGGCGTCATCGTGAACGACTCCAAGCGTCGGCAATTGGTGGTCTTCGATTCCGCGTTGCGCACCGGCCGCGTCATCTCCGACACCACCAGCAATTCTCCCAATCCTTACGGTGTGCGTGGTACCGGCGGATCACTCATCCCCTACGTCGGCGACTCGACGCTGTTCGTGGATTTCGATTCCCAGGCGTTCCTCGTCATCGATGCCGAGGGGAATTTTGCGCGCGTCATGGCACCGGTGCGGGCCAGTGATCTGTTCTACGTGGGTGATGCGACGAATGGTCGCGCGGTTTTCGATCCCCAGGGACGCCTGCTGTATCGTGGCATCCGTCGTCTGCGCATGGGTCAACCGCCCAGCTTCAATCCGGCCGATCCACGGAAAATCCTGGCCCAGCCCGACTCGGCCCCCATCCTGCGCATGGACTTCGACAAGCGCACGGTCGATACCGTCGTCATGATCAAGACGCCGGTGCAGAAGCAGATCCAGGTCACGGGCAGCAACTTCATCCTGTGGATGCAGATGATCAATCCACTGCCGTCATCGGATGAATGGACACAGTTGCCCGACGGCACCATCGCCATCGTGCGCGGGCAGGACTATCACGTGGACTGGCTTTCGACCGACGGCAAACTCACGTCGTCGCCCCGCATGCCGTTCGATTGGCGTCGCATCACGCGTGAGCAGAAACTTGCGATGGTCGACTCGGTGAAACGCATGGAAAACGAACGTCTGGCCAAACTGCCGCCGCCGCCCCCGGCCGCGCCGGGCTCGTTTCAGATTCCCCGCCAGCGCAACGAGCCGGTGGATCCGGAAGATCTGCCCGACTATTACCCGCCCGTGCGGCAGGGGCAGGTGCGGGCCGATCCCCTCGGCCGGCTCTGGATTTTGCCCAGTACGTCGCGCGACGCCAAAGCCGGCCTGTTGTACGACGTGGTGGATCGTAGCGGACAGGTCGTAGAACGTGTGCAGCTCCCCGAAGGGCGCACGCTGGTCGGATTCGGGCCGGCCGGCACGCTGTATCTGAACCATGTGCAATCCCCCGAACGGGCCACACTGGAGCGGGCCATCGTGGAGCGGTGACGAAGCGGGGAGGGAACGGTGGGCGGGATTCCGGGTCTGGACTTGGCAGGTTCGAGACAGGTCACCAGCATGCAGGGTGATCCCGATGTTCACCCCGTTCACCGAACGCGGACCGTTCCCGACCATGCCCACTTCCCGACCCGTGTCTCTCAAGCTCACGATCATCATTGGCAGCACGCGGCCCGGCCGTGTCGGCCCCACCGTCGCGCACTGGGTCGATCAGTTCGCGCGTGATCATGGCAAGTTCCAGGTCGAGCTCGTCGATCTGGCCGACATCGCCCTGCCATTTCTCGACGAGCCGGCGCACCCCCGGTTCCAGCAATACGAACACGAGCATACGAAGCGCTGGAGCGCGCTCGTGGCCTCGTCCGATGCCTTCGTGTTCGTGACACCCGAGTACGACTACTTCCCGCCGGCCACGCTCGTCAATGCCATTCAGTTTCTGATCAAGGAGTGGGCCGAGAAGCCCGCCGCCATCGTCAGCTATGGCGGTATCTCGGGCGGTCTTCGGTCCACACAGCAGCTCCGTCTGCTGATCAGCAACGTCAACATGATGCCGCTGCAGGCATCGGTGCCCATCCCCATGGTCACGCAGTTCATCGGCGAGGACAAAGTCTTCCGTCCGAACGAACCGATGAGCAAGGGCACCACGGCCATGTTCGACGAGCTCCACAAGTGGGCCGTGGCTCTGAAGGCGATGCGCGAACGTCCGGCCGAGTGATCGGGTGAACATCCCGCTGTCCATTCTCGAATTGGTATCGGTCACGCAGGACACCGATGCCCGCGGTGCGCTCGACAACGCCCGTGATCTGGCCATTCATGCCGAGCGTCTCGGGTACCGTCGCATCTGGGTGGCCGAACATCACAACATGCCCGGGATCGCGAGCGCCGCCACGTCGGTGGTGCTCGCGCACATCGGGGCCGGCACACACACCATCCGCATCGGGGCGGGCGGCATCATGCTGCCCAACCATGCGCCCTATGTGATCGCCGAGCAGTTCGGCACACTCGAACGACTGTTTCCGGGGCGCGTGGATCTGGGACTTGGGCGGGCACCGGGTACCGATCCGCAGACGTTGCGTGCACTGCGTCGCCCCCCCGAGGCCGCCGAGCATTTTCCGCAGGACGTACTGGAACTGCAATCCTGGCTCGCCCCGGTCGCGCCCGGCCAGCGGATCGTCGCCGTGCCGGCCGCCGGTACGGAGATTCCGCTCTGGATACTCGGCTCCAGTCATTTCGGCGCCGTGCTCGCGGCGGAGCTGGGATTGCCCTACGCGTTTGCATCGCACTTCGCGCCCGACGAACTGCTGCCGGCGCTGCGCCTCTATCGCGAACGTTTCAAGCCATCACACCAGCTCGATCGTCCGTACGCAATGGTGGGCGTGAACGTCATCGCGGCCGATACCGACGCGGAGGCCCGCCGTCTCGCCACGACGCAGCAGATGGCGTTCACCAACATCTTCCGCGGCGCCCGCGGTCTGGCCCAACCTCCCATAGACGACATCGAGACCTACTGGACGCCGCTCGAGAAGGCGCAGGTCGGCCGCATGCTGGCGCGCTCGATCGTGGGGTCGCGGGAGACCGTCCGCGCCGGCTTGCAGGCGTTGGTGGAAGAAACCGGAGCCGACGAACTGATCGTGGTGTCGATGATCTATGAACACGCCGCGCGATTGCGGTCGGTGGCGCTGACTGCGGAGGCGGGTCTGGGGGCTGCGGATTAGGCGGATCACGGGCTTTTTTGCCGCGGATGACGCGGAAACCGCGCGGAAACAACACGGATTTGATCCCGAGCACATTGGAGATGCGGTGTGACTCGGGAAGAGAGATCAACCATGAATTGATCCGTGTTGTTTCCGCGCGGTTTCCGCGTCATCCGCGGCAAAAAACCCGCCTGATCCGCGGCTAGAACGAATACCCGAGCGTCACGAACACCGCCCGCGCCGGCAGCACGAAGTAGCGCACCTTGCCCGACCCCGACACCGCGCCACTACCGAACTTCCGCGTGTCGCCGAGATTCACACCACGCACGGTGAGCGTGAAGTCCCGCACCGTCGTTCGGGCCGACGCATCGACCGTGTAGTAATCGGGCAGCACCCGATCGGCACTGCTCGTGTTGTCGAGAAATGCCCGCGACTGATAGCGCCCCTCCACGCTGAACCCCAGACGCGGGGTGGGCAGCAGTTCGACGCGGTGGGTCGTGATGAACTTCGGCGTCAGCATCGGCTCCACATCGTGACGCACCACCGGTGTACCGCGCGAAGAATCGGTGAACTGCTTGATGCGGTTGTCGCTCCACGTGGCGTTACCGGCCAGCACCACTTTCTCGATACCCCGATAAGTGGCGTCGAGCTCGATTCCGCGGCGATAGCTGCTCCCCACGCTGCGCCGCGGAATCGCGCCGGAGGCCGTCGGTGCACCGATGCGCGCCAGGTCGTTGCGGAAATCCATGCTGTAGAGATTGGCCGCGAGATCGAACGACGGATGCGTGTACGTGAGTCCCAGCTCGGTGTCGTGCAGCCGTTCGGGCTTCACGCGGGAGAAATCGCCGAAGTCGGCGACATTGTCGGCGTTCAGATCGTCTTCGCCGGCAAACAGATCACTGCGCGCCGGCTCGCGGCTCGTGATGCCATAGCTGGCGAACGCCGACAGACCGGGACGCAGCGAGAGGGTCACACCGGCCTTGGGATTGAGAAACGCCCAGTCGATGCTGCGCCCGCTGATGCCCGCGTTCGCCGAAGGGTCATAACGGAACTGTGCCCATCGGCCCTGCACATCGGCGAACCAGCGGGTACGCCCCACGTCCACCGACGCCTTCGCGAATGCACTCACGTCCCGCTTGTGACCGGTGTTGTCGTACAGCTCGGTGTCTGGCTGGTAGTACCCCCGATGCGCCCGCTGATAGATGTTGGCGTTCACGCCCGTACTGAGACGCGCAACGCCACGCTCCACATTGTACGCACTCGTCAGTCCGTACCAGGTGTGTGCGAGATTGTAGCGGTACCGATCGGGAAGATCGAAGTAGTCGTAGTTGCCGCTGGCCGAGTTGCGATAGAGCGTGATGCTGGAACTCTCTCCATTCAGACCGGCGTGTGTGTACGCCAGCGACACCATCTGCTGTCCGAACTTGTCGCGTTCGTTGGGATAGAGGGGATTGTAGCGACGGTTCTGCGCGAGTTCGGCCAGCGTGGCGCCGGTGTACGACAGCGTGTCGGCCAGCTGCCCCACGAGAGCGGTGACTTTCACGATGTCGCGATTGCCGAACCATCCGGCGCCGAGAAACGCCGAACGTCCCATGACACCCGAATGATCGCGATAGCCATTCGTGCGCAGCGCACTCACACGACCATAGGCGGCGAGACGGTTGTCCCCGAGCCCCGAATTGAACGACGCACTGGCGCGCTGCGCGCCGAACGAGCCGAGTTGCACTTCCACATCACCGCTGCGCTCGCGCCGCGCCACGGGCATGGTCTCGAAATTGATAGAGCCGGCATACGACGCCGTCCCCGCCGTGCTCGTCCCTACACCACGCTGCACCTGCACGCTCTGCACATTGCTCATCAGGTCGGCCAGATTCGCAAAATACAGCACCTGGTCTTCGGGATCGTTGAGCGGCACCCCGTCGATGGTGATGTTGATGCGGGTCTGGTCCAGCCCGCGCAATCGCAGATAGCTGTACCCCCACTGCGTACCGGTCTCGGTGTGGGCCGTCATCGAGGGCGCCGCCTGCATGAGCAGCATCGGGACATCCTGCCCGAATTGCCGCGCCGTGATCTGCGCCCGGTCGATCGTCTTCTGGGCGATGGGCGCTTCGTTGCCGGCACGGATGGCCTGGACCAGCACCCCTTCGATGCGGCGGGCAGCCGTGTCGGCCACGACGGTATCACGAGGCGGCGTGCCGGCCTGCGCGGTGAGCGCCGAAGGGCTCAGCGATGCGGAGATGGAAAGGAGGGCGACGGCCGTGCGGAAACGGCCAGGTCGCGGCGCGCGGCAGGCGCGCACGAAGATGCGACGAGACATCGATTGGACTCCCTACGCCGGTGCGAACCGGATCAGGTTCTACGGGACTCTCTCAGCCAACGCACCCCAGCGGCGCCGGCACCCCGGTCATGTGCCTGTACCCTAATTAGCTTTGCTCGCCATGACCAGCCTCTCCGCGGTCTGCCTCTGGCTCGACGCTCACGGGTCGTCCTGTCTGGAAGCCGCCGGCTTCCTCACCGGCGTCGTCAACGTGTGGCTGGTCACGCGCCAGAATATCTGGAGCTGGCCCATCGGTGTGGCGAACGCGCTGTTCTACATGGTCGTGTTCGCACGCACCGGGCTCTATTCGGATACGGGGCTGCAGGTCGTCTACTTCGTGCTGTCGCTGTACGGATGGTGGCATTGGTGGCGCGGCGGACCGCAACACGACACCTTGCCGGTGACACGCACCTCCCGTGGGCTGGCCGCGCTGCTGACGGCGATCGGGATTGCCACGTGGCTGCTGCTCTGGACGATCACCGCGCGTATTCCCGGCGCGGCGCTCGCGCACATCGACTCCGCTCTGGTCGCGGCCAGCCTCATTGCCCAGTGGATGATGACGCGCAAACTCGCCGAGAACTGGCTGGTGTGGATCATCGTCGACATGATCTACGTGGGTGTGTTCCTCAATCGGCATCTGCCGCTCACCGCCGTGCTGTATGGCGTGTTCTTCATTCTCGCCATCATGGGTCACGTCAGCTGGCGGCGCTCCTGGCGCGAGGCGCAGAGTCATGCACGGATGCCGAGGTCTACGCAGCCTCCGGATACTCCGGCATGACGTCCGCCGCGACGACGCCGACCCCTCTCCGCCGGGTGGTGATCACCGGTTCCGAAAGCGTCGGCAAGACCACACTCGGCGTGCAACTGGCTGCCCACTACGACGTATGGTGCGTACCGGAATACGTGCGTGAATTCACGCGCCTCAAGGGCGCCCCACCGGTGCTCGGCGACCGTGACGCGCTCGCCCAGGGTCAGGTACGGCTCGAAGACGAGTACATCGCCCGTTCGCGCGCCACCGGCAAATCGCTGCTGCTGCACGATACGGACCTCGTCAGCAATGTCGTCTACAGTCATCACTACTTCGGCGATTGTCCGCCGGCCATCGAAACGCTGGTGATGGCACGGCGCCCCGATCTCTATCTCCTGCTCGACATCGACGTGCCGTGGATTGCCGACGGGGTGCGCGACCGTGGCGATCAGCGGCCGGAGATGCAAACGCTGTTCGCGCGGACGCTCGACCGGCTCGCCATGCCGTATGTGGTCATTCGCGGAGACTGGAACCAGCGTCGGCAACGTGCCATGCACCACATCGACGCCCTGCTCGCGTCGACATCGTCAGCCCCCTCCACCACACCCGATCCATGAGCCAGCAACAGAGTTACGCCAACCACACCCAGTTCACGCCGATCTACCACTTCTTCACGAGCCCGGTCGCGCTCGTGTTTCTGATCTGGACGATCGTGCGGTTCGTGAAGAACCCCGGCGCGGACACGGGATACTTCCTGGTGGGAGCCCTGGCGCTCGCGGGTGTCGTGGCAGTCTCGCGCCTCTCGCCCTTGCGTGTGCAGGACCGTCTCATCCGTCTCGAGGAGCAGATACGATATCAGCGCGTGCTGTCGGCCGAACTGGCCGCGCGGGCCATAGCTTCGTTGCGTCCACGGCACTACATCGCCCTGCGGTTTGCCAGCGACGCGGAGCTTCCCGCACTGATCGAGCAGGTGCTGGCCAATCCGGCCATCACACCAAAGGAGATCAAGCAGCAGATCCGGAACTGGAAGGCGGACACATTCCGGGCGTGACGTGAGAGATCAGAGGTCAGAATTGAGACGGAGATAGGGAGCAGGGAGGAGGAGTCAGATGTCAGAAATCTGAGCACTTCGCTCGCAGGGTGGGTGCTGACGCGAGAGCTCGGCGTTTTGCGGGGCGCTTCGCGCCCCGAACCCTGCGGCGCCCGGGCGGCAAGCCCGTGGCGCGCACACCCCTCCCGACCGTCAGTGCTCAGACTTCTGATTTCGTTGTTGTCTGATTTCTCATTGTTCTATCTCCGTCTCAGTTCTGACCTACTGATCTCTCACCTCTGACCCCGTCTGAAAGTCTGACCTCTGACCGTTGGCCAACAGTTCCACCGGCAGCCCCCCATTGCTCGTGCGCAAAACCGACGCCATCGGGAAACGCAATTGTCCGAGCAGTGCCCGGTCGTTCGGCATGAGCATGGCCAGACGCCACCGCCGTCGGCCGGCACGTATCACATCGCCCAGGCGGGCGTAGAGCCCACGAAGGTCCACACCTTCACTCACCCGATGTCCGTAGGGCGGATTGGTGAGCACGAGACCGCGGTCACCGTACGAGGTCAGATCGGTCCCGGAAAGTGGACCGTGTTCGACCGTGATGTCGTTCGACACACCGGCCCGTGCGGCGTTGTCACGCGTGGCGACGATGGCGCCCGCATCCCGGTCCCGCAGAACGATCGGCACCGGAAGCGACGCACGTATCTGGGAGCGAGCCGCATCACGCACGGCTCGATACAGAGCGATGTCGGCATCCGGCCAGTGTTCCATGGCGAAGCGGCGCGACAGGCCGGGCGCGATGCGCCGCGCCCGCAACGCCGCTTCGATGCCGATCGTGCCCGATCCGCAGAACGGATCGACCAGCGGCATGTCGGCATCCCACCGCATCGCCGCCAGCATGGCCGCGGCCAGGGTTTCGCGCAGAGGTGCCTTGGCCACGGCCTGACGCCATCCGCGACGATGCAGCAGCGCACCGGAACTGTCGGCACTGATGGTGCAACGATCGCGTTCGAAGCGCACCACGATGAGCTGGGTCGAGTCGTCCGCAGCCCCCGTCTCATTCACCGTGGAGATCTCCGGGCGCGCCTCGTCTTCGTCATCGCGTGAGCCATTCACGATGCGCACGCCGGGCACCAACTTCACGATACCCCGGGCCACCCGTTCGGCCACGGCGTCGGAGTGATACAGCCGCGACTTCCGACAGGTCACCCGCAACTGCACCGACATGGCCGGCGTGATCACCCGGGCCCAGGCCACACGGGCCGCCTGTTTCTCCAGTGTCGCGAAGTCCCGCGCGTCGAACGCCGCCAGACGCACCAGCACGCGGCTCGCCAGACGCGACCAGCAGTTCAGCGTGAACAATTCACGCGCCGTCACCCGCAACGACACACCGGCCGGATCGATGTCGAGCGGCGTGATGCCGAGCGTGGTGCACTCGGCGGCGATCAGGGGCGCCAGTCCCGGCGCGGCGATCGCAAAAGCGTCGTATGTCGTATCAGGCGGCCTGTTGTTCACCCGTTTCACGAAGCCGACGACTGACGTACGGCGTGCGTGAACCCCGGGCGAGCAGGAGATGCCAGAACTCCTCCTCATCGAGAGGCGGCGAGAACAGGAAGCCCTGTCCCAGCTCACATCCCAGGGTGAGCAGATGCCCGCGCTGGGCCTCCGTCTCGATCCCCTCCGCCACGGTGTTCATCCGCAGCGTATCCCCGAGCGCCACGATCGCGCTGGCCAGCACCGGTCCTTCGCCTCCCTTGTCGATGACGTCCACGAACGCCTTGTCGATCTTCAGAATGTCGATCGGATAGCGTTGCAGATAGCTGAGGGAAGAATAGCCGGTGCCGAAGTCGTCGATGGCCAGCGATACGCCGAGTTCCTTGAGCGCCGTCAGGCGGATCATGGAGACCTCGGTGTTGTGCATGAGCATGCTCTCGGTGATTTCCAGAACGAGTTGCGCGGGATCGAGCCCCGTCTCTTCGAGCGCCTGCCGGACATCGTCGACGATGGCGGCGTCCTGCAGTTGACGGCCGGAGAGATTGACCGTGATGCGGGCCGGAATGCCGCGTTCGCGGGTCCACCGCTGCGCTTCCCGACAGGCCCGGCGCAGCACCCATCGCCCGATGGGCACGATGAGTCCCGTCACTTCGGCGATGGGAATGAACACACCAGGTGGCACGGTTCCGCGTTCACGACACAGCCAGCGCACCAGTGCTTCCGCGCCGATGATGTCGCCCGTTTCCAGCCGTACGATGGGCTGGAACTCCAGGAAGAATTCCTCGCGCTCGATGGCCCGGCGGAGGTCGGCCTCCACGACCAGACGTTCGACGGCGGCATCGTGCATCTCCTGTTCGAAGAGCACATGCTGACCCTTGCCCCGGGTCTTGGCCACGTACATGGCCACGTCGGCATTGCGTACGAGATCGTCGGACGATTCGCCCTGCGACGAGCGCGCGATGCCGATGGACGCGCTGACGAACACTTCCTTTCCGCCCAGCATGAACGGCCGCGACAGCGCCGTCCCGATGCGGGATGCCACGACGAGGACTTCCTCCACCGAGGCCGCATCTTCCACCAGCACGGCAAACTCATCGCCGCCCAGTCGCGCGATGAGATCGCTGGCCCGCACACACGACGCCAGACGGCGCGCCGCATCGACCAGCAGACGGTCCCCTGCCGCATGGCCGAGCGAGTCGTTGACGGTCTTGAAGTTGTCGAGATCGAGGAACAGCACGGTCACCGGCGAGTTCTTGCGCGCGCCGCGGGCCAGCGCATGCCCCACCTGATACAGGAAGAGCGACCGGTTCGCGAGATCGGTGAGCGGATCGTGAAATGCCTGGTGGATGTACTGCTGCTTGATCATGCTCTGTTCGGTGACATCACGCGAATTGAGCACGAGACCACGCACCACCGGTTCCCGCAGCAGGTTGGTGCCGACGTTGTCCACGGTCATCCAACTCCCATCGGCATGCACCAGGCGCCACTCGCGCTTGAGCACCCCGGGGGACCCCGCCCCCGTTCGGATACCGGAGCGCGCGAGTTCCTCGAGAAACTGCGCCGCACCCTGCTGATCTTCCATGTGCAGCAGCGTGAGCAGATTGAGGCCGACGATGCGCGACGGCTCATGCCCGAACACGGTGGACATGGACGGGCTGGCATACCGCAGCGTCCCGTCGGGGTCGACGATCATGATGACGTCGCTCGAATGCTGCACCAGCGCCCGGAACCGCGCTTCGCTGTCACGTGCCGTTGCCTCGGCCAGGGCGCTCACCGCTTCCCGCGACGCCGCGAACTGCCGGGCAAACGCCAGCACGGTCAGCGTGGCCGCTCCCAACACGAGCCCGAGCAGCGGCTGCCGCCCTTCCTCGAAAGCCAGACGCAGCAACAGCACGAAGCCCGGCAGCACCAGCACGTAGGGCAGGATGCTCACCGAACGGCCATCCCGATCGCGTGATGCCCGCACATCGCGACGCAACACCGTGGCGGCGCTCATCCAGCCGGCGATGGCCAGCAACAGTCCGGCCGTCGGACGGATCACGTACATCACATCCGGGATCTTCTGACCGGCATACATCTCCCCGATCGATGCGACGTGCCCCAGGAACCGTATCAGCAGCGCGGCTCCGATGAGCACCAGAATGTTCGCGCGTGGAATCAGGGCGGTCCGTCGCCAGAGAATCGAGGCCACGAGTACCAGCACCAGATCGAAGACCGCCAGCACATGCAGCAGCTGGAACGACAGCCGCACCATCCGGTCGCCCGGCAGATGCGTCGTGGCCAGATCGTACCACGCGACCAGCAGACCGCCCACAATCACGGTCGCGATATCCAGCCAGAGTTTGGTCTTGTCGACGGGGGTATGTGGCGCGCTGGGCAACTGCAGCAGCGCGGTCAGCATCAGCAGCGGGCCACTCAGGGTCACCCCGAAACGGATGGCCAGGTCGATGCCGATCCAGGGCAGCGTCGGCATGAAACGCAGACAGGGCGTGATCGCCACGAGCACCAGCACGACGATCAGCCGGCGCCAGAACCGGCGGCTGCCAAGATCGAGTGAGAGTTCGCGGCTTGCACGCCATGCGAACACGAGCGCGACTCCCACCACCGGAAACGGAGCAAGAATACGGGCGGCGCCCAGAACGCTGAACAACTCGATGTCGCGGCCATGCAATGCCGCGAGCCACACCGTCGCCACGATCGCATAGATCGCCGCGGACATGATGGCATGGCGTTCCCAGCGCGCACTGTGCAATCCCCCCGGCACCGCGGCATACCCGCGCGCCGGGGTCGGACGATCAGACTGTGCAGGGAGTTCGATGCGACGCGATTCCGCGCCGGTCACTGGTGGCATGAACAGAACGACGGTTGAGTTGCACAGCAGGACGCACGGGCTTCCGCGCGGGCTCCTGCACGAGCCTCCCCCACGGACCTCTGGAGAGGACGATCACCCGCCGCCACCGTCACACCGCCGGCCTTTATGACACGGAGCCGGACACCGATCGGGCCGAAGAGCGTCGCTGGATGCGCCAGACCACCCGGAATGCGAGGAGGATGGCGATCATCGTACCATAGAAGATCGGCTGGGCAATGTCCTTCTTGACTGCCCACACGTAGTGGAAGCCGGCGGCAATGACCGACACGTAGACCAGCGCGTGCAACCGGTTCCAGCGGGCCCCGCCCAGCCGGCGGATCGACGCCTTCGTGGACGTGAGCGCGAGCGGGATCATGAGCACGAACGCCAGCATGCCCAGGGTGATGTACAGATGCTCGGCGATGTCCTTCCAGATCTCGTGCCAGTCGAAAAACCAGTCCAGCACCGTGTACACGGACAGATGGGCCATGGCCCAGAAGAAGGCGGCGAGTCCGAGGAACCGGCGCTCCGCCACCAGCCACCCCCAGCCGGTGAGACGCATCAGGGGCGTCACGGCCAGGGAGGCTATGAGAAACCGCAGCGCCCAGAGTCCCGAGAGCCGTTCCAGTTTGTCGATCGGATCGGCGCCAAGCTGGCCGAGCAACAACTGCGCGACCAGCATGGGCGCCGGGAAGATCACCAGCACCCAGAGCGCCGGCCGCACCCACCGTCGCATGTTCAATAGAACTTCCGCAGATCCATCCCCGCGTACATCGAGGCCACCTGGTCGGCGTACCCATTGAACATGAGCGTGTTGCGACGCAGGAACTCCCCGATGCGCCGCTCCTTGGCCTGACTCCAGCGCGGATGATCCACCGTGGGATTCACGTTCGCGTAGAAGCCGTATTCGCTCGAATTGGCGTCGTTCCAGGTGGTGTTCGGCATGCGATCGGTGAAGCGGATCTTCACGATGCTCTTGATGCCTTTGAAGCCGTACTTCCACGGCGTCACGAGCCGCAGGGGCGCACCGTTCTGATTCGGCAGCGCTTTGCCGTACATGCCCGTGGCGAGCAACGTGAGCGCGTTCGTGGCCTCGTCCATGCGCAGTCCTTCCTTGTACGGCCACGGCAGCACCGCGCGGCGCTGTCCGGGCATGCGTTTGGGGTCGTACAGCGTGGTGAATTCCACGAACTTCGCACTGGGCAGCGGCTCCAACCGCGCAATGACATCCTTGAGCGGCACGCCCTGCCACGGAATCACCATCGACCACGCTTCGACACACCGCATGCGATACACCCGATCCTGCACGGGCAGCTTGCTCAGCAGGTCGTCGAATGCATATGCACGCGGCGTCTTCACCAGTCCTTCGACGTTCACGGTCCACGGTTTCGGCTGGAAGTCCTTGGCCTGCTCTTTCGGATCTTCCTTGTCGGTGCCGAACTCGTAGAAGTTGTTGTAACTCGTCGCGTCGTTTTCCGGCGTGATCTTGTCCTCCTGCACCTCCCCGTGCCGCGCCAGACCCCGCGCGATCGAGGGCGCGGCCAGACCACCCAGGGCCAACGCCCCCGCCGTGCCGATGAAGGCGCGGCGATTCTGGTAGAGCCCCTCGGGGGTGATTTCCGAAGAGGGGATGTCGTCGGGCTTGCGGATGAGCATGGCCGGTTTGGTGAAAGAATCGGACGGAGATCTACATTCTACATATTCGGACGCACAGGGAGGGGTTCCCGTTCGGGGTGCGCGGGCCGCGCGGTTCAGGGTCTCGGGTTCGGGGTTGGGAGGGGAACCACAGGGTGGCGGGTCTCAAGGACGTGGGTTCGGGGATGACCTGCCGGGTTGTGGGACTCGAGTCCCTGGTCGCGAGACCCGTTACCGGGCCGTTCCACCCCGAACCCACCCCCCTCGATACCCACAACCGCGAATCCCCCCACCGCCCCCGGTCCCGTCCCCATTACCTTGCACCCCATGTCCGACGAGGCCGACCTCCCGCCCCCACTCGCCAGAACACTGCGTCAGTTCCGCCTCCTCGGGCGCGAGGACAAGATGCAGGCGCTGCTCGCGTGGTCGAAGAAGCTCGAACCCCTCCCTGAACGCTTCGCGGTGCTCGATCGGGCCGCGTTCACCGTCCCCGAGTGTCAGACGCGGGTGGACATCTTCCCCGAGCGGCAGGCGGACGGCACGATGCACTTCCATGCCGACGTCAACGCCCGACAGTCGCCCACCGTGGCGGCGGTGCTGGCCATCACTTTCGCCGCGGTGAACGACCAGCCCCCGTCGGTCACGCTGGCGCTGCCGCCCGACTTCGTTCGCCTGCTCATGACCGACATCGGACTGGGCGCGCGCGAGGCAGGCCTGTCGGCCATGGTGGCCCGACTCAAGCGATACGCCGCCGAAAGCGGCTGACCCCCGGAGCACTTCGACGATGGCAGGAACGCTTCTCAACTGGTGGGCATGGACGGGAACGGTGCTGAGCGTGATCATCGGGACGCCCATCGTGGCGCTCGTGTACGCCTGTACCGCACCCTTCGACAAGGGACGTTACGCGGCCGGCCGGGCGTTCCGCCTCGTGGCCGTGTTCGCCACGCGCATCAACGGCCTGTGGAACTTCCACACGCGCGGCCGCATTGCGGATCCCCGTCGGCCGTATGTGGTGGTGGCCAACCACGAGTCGTACGCGGATGTGTTTCTCATCAGCTGCTTCCCCTGGGAGATGAAGTGGTTGAGCAAGGACACGATGTTCAAGATCCCCTGCATGGGCTGGATGATGCAGATGGCCGGCGACATCAAACTCGTGCGCGGCAATCGCGACTCCACGCTCGATGCCATCGCGCAGTGCCGTGACCGACTCGCCAAGCGGGTGAGCGTGATGATCTTCCCCGAAGGCACTCGCTCCCGCACTTCGGAGATGCTGCCATTCAAGGATGGGGCCTTCCGACTGGCCATCGAAAGCGGCGCGCCCATTCTGCCCATCGCGGTGGCCGGCACACGCAACGCGATGGCCAAAGGCACGTTCCGCTTCCTGCGCGCCAGAGCCCTCGCCGAGGTGCTCGAACCGATCGAAACCCACGGAATGACCATGGCC
This sequence comes from Gemmatimonas aurantiaca, assembly GCF_037190085.1. NCBI lineage: Bacteria > Pseudomonadati > Gemmatimonadota > Gemmatimonadia > Gemmatimonadales > Gemmatimonadaceae > Gemmatimonas > Gemmatimonas aurantiaca. The sequence goes on along the minus strand of NZ_JBBCJO010000011.1, from coordinate 176,816 downwards.
GACATCGGCAGGCTCAAAGCCTTGACGCGGGAGCGGATCGAGGCCGGACGACGCAAGCTCGCCGCGGAACTCGGTATCCGTCTGCACGACGTCGAAAACGCCGTGGCGTGATGACCGCGCCCCGCACCGAAGCCGATCTCGAGGCCCGGCTCTCCGAGCCGGACGCCGCCACGATGGAAGCGCTCGCGGCGCTCGAGGGGGACGTGATCGTGCTGGGAGCGGGAGGCAAGATGGGGCCGTCGCTCGTGCGGATGGTGCGGCGCGCCACCCTCGACACCGGGCGGCGCATTCTCGCGGTGTCGCGCTTCAGCGACCCTGCGGTGGCGTCGGCCCTCGAATCGGCCGGCGTGAGCGTGTTGCGAGCCGACCTGGCCGATCCCGCCGCGGTGGCGTCGTTGCCCGTCGTACCCAATGTGCTCTGGCTGGCCGGTCAGAAATTCGGCACGAGCGGCGATCCGGTGGGCACCTGGACGCAGAACGTCGTGGCCTCCACGCACGCCGCGGAGCGATTTGCCGGTGCGCGCATCGTGTGTTTCAGCACCGGCAATGTGTACGGGCGTGTGGCGCTGACATCGGGAGGATCGCGCGAGAGCGACCCGCTGAGTCCCGACGGTGAATATGCCGCCTCGTGCATCGGGCGCGAACGCGTGTTCGAAAGTGTGGCCCGTCGCACCGGTTCGCCGCTGCTGTTGTACCGTCTCTTTTACGCCAACGATCTGCGCTATGGCGTGGTGACCGAGATCGCGCGCCAGGTGCTGAACGGAGAGCCCGTCGCCCTGGACACCGGCCACGTGAATGTCATCTGGCAGGGCGACGCCAATCGTCTGGCTCTCCGCGCACTGACGGTGGCGGACACGCCGGCCGTGGCGCTCAATGTGACTGGCGCGATCGTCCCGGTGCGGGAGATCGCCGAACGGGTGGCCCGGTACGCGGGTGTCACGCCGCATTTCGCCGGTGAAGCGGGCACCGATGCACTCGTCGGCAACGTGGACGCTCTCGGGCAGCGGTTGCCACACACACCGTTGCCGCTCGACACGCTCTGTGCCTGGACCGTGGACTGGATCCGCGCCGGAGGTCGTCTGCTGGCCAAACCCACGAAATTCGAGGTGCGGGATGGGCGTTTCTGACGGCTGCGGGGAGACGGGTCCATGTCGATGAACGATTCGCCGAATGAGCCGCAGAGCGATTCGCAGAGCAATTCGCAGAGCAATTCGTTGAGCGATCCATCGAGCGGGTTCAACGTGCGCCGTCATCTGCAATACGGCCACGTCATCCCGGCGCATCCGCTCGCCCTCACGCCATCACGCACACTCGACGAACGTCATCAGCGCGCGCTCACCCGCTACTATGTGGCGGCCGGCGCCGGTGGCATCGCGGTTGGCGTGCACACCACCGGATTCCCCATTCACGATGCCAAGATCGGTCTGTACCGACCGGTGCTGGAGCTGGCCGCGGAAACCGTCGCGACATCGCTGACGGCCGATCCCCGTCCGTTCGTGAAAGTCGCGGGCCTCATCGGCGATACCGCACAGGCGTTGCGTGAAGCCCGGATCGCGCTCGCACTCGGTTACCACTGCGGGCTGCTCTCCCTGGGAGCGTGGCGCGATGCCACCGATGCGGACATCCTCGCGCACTGCCGGCGTGTGGCCGAGGCCATTCCCTTGTTCGGGTTCTATCTGCAGCCGGCGGTTGGCGGGCGTCGACTGAGTCATGCGTTCTGGCGCGAATTCGCCGAGATCGCGAATGTCGTGGCCATCAAAGTCGCACCGTTCGATCGGTATGCCACGCTCGACGTGGTGCGCGCACTCGCCGACGCGGGGCGCGACGACATCGCGCTCTATACGGGTAACGACGATGCCATCGTTCCCGATCTCGTCACCGACATCCCCGTCACGAGTGGTGGACGGGCGTACACCCGTCACTTCGTGGGTGGCCTGCTCGGCCAGTGGGCCGTATGGACCTCGAAGGCGGTGACGATGCTGCAGGCGTTCCAAGCATGGCGTGCCGGTGGCAGCACCTCGTTGCCGGCCTCATGGCTCACGCGCGGCGCGGCGCTGACGATGGCCAATGCCGCGATCTTCGACGCCGCCAACGGGTATCGCGGCTGTCTGCCCGGCATTCTCGACGTGTTGCGACGGCAGGGACTGGTGCGTGGCACCTGGACGTTCGACACACACGAACAGCTTTCCCCGGGGCAGGCCGACATGCTCGCCCGACTACCGGTACTGTATCCGGAGCTCGTCGACGATGATTTCGTGGACGCGCATCGGGACACGTGGCTGCGCTGAGGTACTGACCGGCGTACCCACCGACGACATGCCCCGCTGGGCGGCGCGGCCGGCGTCGGTGCGCACCGTCAGCGCGTCCAGATCACGATGGCCCCGCACCCCATGGCACTCGCAGCAGCGTACTGTGGAGGAATCCCTCCCAACGAAGCATAGACCTCGATTCCCAGGATCTGCTCGACGGGAGCGGCGGCGGTGAGATCCGTATAGGGATAGAGGACATCATCGGCGGGCCGCGGCCCGTCCACCGGAAACTGCAGCCCATCGAGGAAGAATGCCGGTATGCAGTGCCTGCCTTTATCCAGGCTCCGCATCACCGGCATGCCCATGAACAACCCTCCATCGATGCGGATGCCACGCATCGTCATCAAGGCCGCATTCAGATCGAGCGCGGAGTGCCGTTTGATGTCCTCCTGGGTCAGAAACGCGCCCAATCCCATGCGGCGTCGATCGGCAAACCCCGATGCCATGAAAGCCAAGCGCCCGGTCTCGACGGTCTTCACGGCCGCCAGCGCCTGCGGTGCCGGGTCGAGGATGAAGTTGTGGACGCGAACACCACCGGTGGGAAAATCGAAGCTCTCCTGCCTGGGCGCTGAACCAATGGCGCGCACATCGAGGGTGCGCGTCCCCGCGGCGATGCCGTCGAGCTGATACACACCTTTGTCGTCGGCTGCGACCCGTTCCCACCACACCGACAATGGCCTGGGTGGCCGGCGTGCCATCGGCCCGCGTGATCCGGCCCCGTATCGCGGCCGTGCCACGTACCTCGTCGCCTGGAATCACCGTGTCCGCAACGCTGACATGACGCGCCGCTGTGTCCCGACGACTGAAAGCCACGTCGGCGCGTCCCAGCAGGCGATCGTCGAGGGAAAGGCGCGCCGGACCCGCCAGCATGCCCTCATAGCGGGCCCGCACCAGCAGCGGCACCTGTGTGGGCACATTGCACAACACGAACAGCCCCCCGGCGCGACTCCGGTCGGCGACTGCCATGACCTTGGGCGTCGACCGTCCACCGGTCACCACGTACTCCACCCACTCCGTAGCAACCACGGCGCCCTCCAGCGGGACATCGCTGTCGATATCGCGCACCCGTCCCACCACCACGCCGCCATCGTCTTCGCGTGCCCCGCTGCAGAGCAGCGCGTAGAGACGTTCCGCCGGCGGAATGCTCATCGCCACGCGGACATTCCGCGCATCCACATCCACCGTCATGGACGGCAATTGCAGATCGAGGGAGTCCAGCACCGGATGCAGGAGACCGAGTGTCGCCCGGCCCGAGGGCACACTGTCGAAGTGGAATCGGCCGCGCGCATCGGCCGTCGTATACCGGTTCTGTTCGAGCAGAACCACCACGGCACCCGACAGCGGTGCGGGGCCGCGCAGCGAATCCGTCACGGTGCCCTGAATACGCGACTGCGCATGGACCACCAGCGGCGCGATGCATGCCGCGACACCCAACGCGGTCAGTGATGTGCGAAACCCACTCATGAGAACCTCACCGTAGAGCCTCACCGCGTCCAGATCACGATCGAACCACACCCGCCCAGTGCCGTGTCGTCGAACTGCAGCGGAATCCCCCCGGGATTGGGATAGACCTCGATGGCCTTGATGCTCTGCACCGGCACCATGCCCACGAAGTCCGTGTAGGGATACTTCGCGTTCCCTTTGGGATCCGGACTCGGCGAGTCCACCATGATGCGCACCCCATCCAGGAAGAACGCGGGAATACAGCGCCCGCCACGCATGCCGCGCAGATACGGCATCATACCCGGCAGACCCCGCATCATGTCCGCCTCCACACTCACCCCGCGCATGCGCAGGAGCAGCGTGTTCAGATCCAGTGATTCGTGACGCTTGATCTCCTCTTCGGTCGCGAACGCGCCGAATCCCATGCGCTGCCGTTCGACAAACCCCGACGCTTCGAAACCGGACCCGCGATAGGTCCGGGGCGCCGTGGTGGTCACCGTGTGGAGCGTTTGTGGAGGGGGAAGCAGCACGAATGTGGTATCCCGCACCCCGTCGCTGGCAAAATCGAACACCTGCAGCAGTGGCGCGCCGCCAACCGCCCGCACGTCGATGGAGCGCGTTCCCGCGGCCACTCCGTCCAGCGTGAATCGTCCATCGACGTCCGTGCGCGTGAGACGTCCGCTGCCCGGCACACCGATCGTCGCATCCGACACCGGTGTGCCATTCGGTCGGACGACACGCCCCCGCAGTGTGGCCGTCCCCCGAACGACGTGGTCCGCCACGACCGAATCGGAGACGACCATGTAGCGGGCGGCCGTATCCCGGCGGCTCAACGCCAGTTCCGTGTGCCCGACCAGCCGATCGTCGAGGGAGAGCTGCGCCGGACCCGCCAGCGCCCCATCGCGCCGCGCCCGCACCGCGAGCGGCACGTCGATCGGCACGTTGCACAACACAAAGATCCCCGAGGCATTCGTGCGCGCCGCCGTGGCCATCACCTTCGGCGTGGACCGGCCTTCGACCAGTGTGAATTCGATCCACTGCGTGGCCACCACGGCGTCCGCGATGGGCGTGCCATCGTCCACATCACGGACCCGGCCCACCACCACGCCGCCATCGGGGTCGCGCACATCGGTGCACAACTGCGAATAGAGCCGGAGCGCCGGCGGCACCACCAGTGCGGTCTTCGTCACCTGCCCGTTCGTGGTTTCCAGCGACAACGGCGGGAGCTGCAGATCCAGCGAATCGAGCAACGGGTGCAGAAAGCCGAGTGAGACACGTCCCGTCGGCACGTTGTCGAACCGGAAACGGCCACGCGCATCGCTCCGGGCGTACCGGTTCTGCTCGACGAGCACCACCATCGCCCCGGCCATCGGTGAACGACTGCGCAGGGAATCGAGCACGGTGCCTTCGATACTCGCCTGCGCGCGGGCGGTGGACGATGTCATCGATGCCCACAGCAGGGCCATTCCGACGGCGGTCTTTCGGAGGGCCGGACGCCGGAAGGCGTGCACCCGGATGGCGTTCCCGAATGGTCCAACGGTTGCGACGACTGCACCCATGGAGCACCTCAGAAGATCACCTCAGTTCATACTGCAGTATCTGTTCGACAGAGGGAGCCCGCCACACGAATCCCGCCCGTTGCAATGCCCGTGGTTCCACGCGCTGACTCGCCAATACCGTGAGATTGGCCATTTCCGTGCCGAACAGCAACCTCAGCATGAAGGCCGGCACGCGCGCCACCGTCGGCCGATGCAGTACCGTCCCCAACAGGCGGGTGTAGGCCGCATTGGTCACGGGCTCCGGGGCCACCAGGTTCACCGGTCCGCGCAGTCCATCGTTTTCGAGACAGAACATCATGGCGGCCACGTGGTCGGTGAGAGCGATGGGGCTCATCCATTGCTGTCCGTTCCCCAACACGCCGCCCAGTCCCAGGCGGAAAACCGGAAGCTGAACGGCGAGAGCCCCTCCGCCGCTTCCCTGCACGATGCCCGTGCGGAGATGCACGACCCGGATGCCGGCCGCTTCCGCCGGCCCGGTGGCGCGCTCCCACGCCTGCGCGGTGTCGGCGAGGAAATCCCGTCCCGGCGCGCTCGTTTCGTCGAGCCGTTCATCTCCACGGCTTCCGTAGATGCCGATGGCCGAGCCACTGAGCAGCACCGCGGGTGGATGCGCGAGCCCGGCGAGTGTGCGCGCCAGCAGCGTCGTGCCCTCCACACGACTCGTGCGAATGGCGTGGCGCCGGGCCGCCGTCCATCGCCGGGCAATCGGCGCACCGGCAAGATGCACCACCGCATCGAGGCCTTCGAGCGCGCCGGCATCGAGTACGCCGCGCGCAGGATCCCAAGGGACATCCATGCCTTCACTCCGGCCGATGCGGACCACGACGTGGCCATCGGCGCGGAGACGGGTCACGAGTTCGGATCCGATGAACCCACTCGCTCCGGTGACTGCCACGCGCATGGATCGGAATGCCTCCACCTCAGGGGAATCGTGGGGAATCGTGCGGAGCGCACGCGGCGCATCACCAATATCCGGGACACCACCGTGCCACTACCGTCACCAGCCGCCGGCGTCCTCCAGATCCAGTACCCGCCAACAGTACCAACTGGCCACGCTGGCCCAGGGTCGCCAGGTCCGGGCGATTTTCTCCAGCCGGGCGGCATCGGGAAGATTGCGTGTCCGATAGATGCGCTGCGCACCTTTTCGGACGCCCAGATCCAGCACGGGCAGCACGTCGGGACGCCCCAGGCGGAACATCAGAAACATCTGCGCGGTCCACGATCCGATGCCGCGCACGGGCACGAGCGCATCGATAATGGCCTGATCGTGCATCGATTCCAGCCGGTCGAGCGGCAACCGGCCGTCGCTCACATGCAACGCAAGATCCTTGATGGCCCGCACCTTGGCCACCGACAGTCCGCACGAACGCAGTGCGTCGTCGTCGATGGCGAGCACACTTTCCGGCGTCGGATGTTCGACCTCCTCGCCGACATGGGTCGCCACATGTTTCAGAAAACGCCCGTGAATGGTAGCCGCCGCCGACCCGGAGAGCTGCTGATAGACGATGTTGCGCGCGAGATGCGCAAAGTGGGTTCCCTCACGACGCGGCAGCATCGTGCAGGGCCCCACCGCGGCAATGGCTTCCGCCAGCCGCGCATCACGCTCGGACAGTTCGGCAATGGCACGCGCCAGGCGCGCACGCGTCAGCGCCCTGGGTACGGAGCCGGCTGGTGGTACATCTTCTGCCATGGCGTTCGGGACAGCGACACCTCCGGCTACCCGTTTGGGGGCCCGCGCTGAAACACTCGCCCGCCGCTTCGCCGGAGGTGACATTACATCTTCGACGTGAACATGATGTGCGCCTTCGGTGTGCCGGGCAGCATCAGCCAGGGCTTGCTGTCCGAGGGCGTGGTGGAGAGCCCCGTGCTTTGGGGTGTGGCGAAGGGGATGTAGACCACGAACAGGGACCGTCCGTTTTTCACGGTGTTGGTCGCCGCATCGTATGCGTCTGGGGGCCCGAAGATCTGATAGAGCGCCGCGGGCTGCGTCGGCATCTTGAGCTTCCCGGCCTTCACCTCGGCAAACCGCACCGTGTCGACCTGGGCTCCGGTGGTTCCCTGGAGACGGAGGGTGCGCCCCCGGGCCATGAACGGATCGATGGAGTCCGCATAACAGGACACGTGGAACTGTTCCTCGGCGGGATCATCGGCGAGACAGAGCATGCCGTTTTTTGATGGCCTGAGAACTTCGAGTTTGCCGACCGTCTTATATCCAAGAACTCCTGCACCATCCCGCATCTCGGTCGGGAGCGCGAGGACAGCCGCCGCGATCTGTTCGGCGGCCGGCGGCACTTTCTGAGCCGTTGCGGCCGCAAGGGGCAGAACGAGGGAACCGAAGGCCAGACCGAGACTGCGCAGGGTGGAACGTACAGCAGGACAGGACACGTCAAACTCCAGAGAAAGAGGCCGACCGACGACGCCGTTGGTTGGGCTGCCAGATGCCATATTCTACGGGACTTATGCCGTCTCCCACAAATGCCGCGTCGAACGAAACGCTGGTGCGCTTCGCGAGACGGGTATCGCACGACCTGAACAACTTCTCCACGGTCGTACGCACCTACAGTGAACTGCTCCTCTCCGAACTTCCGCCCGACTCGCCCACGTACGCCGACGTGGCCGAGATCCAGCGTGCGGCGGAGAGCATGGTGCAGTACCTGGCGCGGGTGACCCGGTTTGCCCGTGCCGGTGCGATGCGACGGGTCCCGGTCGATGTGAGCAGCGGGATCGCCGAAGCGGTGGAGCAATTCGGCCGCGAACATCCCGGTCGTCCGGTGTCGATGTCGCTGGCGCCGGGTGCGACCATCATGGCCGACGCGTTGTGGTGGCGTGATGTGATGGGCGAGCTGCTGCTCAATGCCCACGAGGCGGCGCCGGCGGGCACGCCTCTCATGGTGGCCGTCAGCGCGACCGGCGAACGGGTCGACGTGTCCATCACCGACACCGGCAATGGGGTTCCGGTGTCGCTTGGCGATCAGGTGATGGAGCCGTTCGTGTCCGGCAAGCAGGGGGTGCGTGGTGCCGGTATCGGACTGGCGCTCGTGGCGGCGTTTCTCGAGGCGATCAACGGTTCGATCGGCTTCGAACGCGAGAACGGGACGACGGTGACGCGGGTGGAGATGCCTGTGGCGTAGCGAACAGGGGTTCTGGGTCGTGGGTTTGGAGTTGGGGGTGAACAGCCGGGTGACAGGTCCGGTGACCCGGGACGCGTGTCCCACCACCCGGTGGTTCACCCCCAAACCGTAAACCCCAAACCGTACAAACCCTTCGCTTCAGCCTGTCGCCTTTTTTCCACTCGCCGCACCCAGCAACGCCTCCGCAATCTCCCCGAGTGGCAGCACGTCCATGGCCGCGTCGAGTTTGACCGCCTCCCTCGGCATGCCATACACCACGCAGGTGTCCTCATTCTGTGCAACGGTGTAGGCCCCGGCTTCGCGCATCGCCAGAAGGCCCTTCGCGCCATCCGCACCCATGCCGGTGAGCACGGCGCCCACGGCATTGCGACCGGCACTGCGCGCCACGCTCTGGAACAACACGTCCACGGCAGGCCGCTGATGATGCACCTTCGGGCCATCCTTCACGCGCGCCACCCAGCGGGCACCACTGGCTTGCAGCACGAGATGTTTGCCACCCGGTGCCACGAGCGCGAGACCGGAGACCACATGGTCGCCGTCCTTCGCCTCCTGCACGCGCATCGCACACACCGAGTCCAGCCGCTTCGCAAACGATGCCGTGAAGTGCTCGGGCATGTGCTGCACGATGACGGTGCCCGGTGCATCCACCGGAAACCGGCGCAGCACCTGTTCGAGCGCCTGCGTGCCACCGGTGGATGCCCCGAGCGCGATGATCTTGTTGGTGGCGTCGAACGTCGCGATGGCCGGTCGTTGCATCGACGGCGGATCGATGGGCTCCATCCGCCGGGTCACCCGGGCATGGGATGCGGCGCGTACGGCGCGCACCAGCTCTTCGGCCACGTCCCCGGCCGCCAGCGACGAGCCGGGTTTGGCGATGACCTCCACCGCACCCAGTGAGAGCGCGCGCAGTGCCGTCTCGCTGTTCTGCGGCGTGAGCGAGCTGCACACGACCACCGGCAGCGGGAAGTGGCGCATCAGTTTGGACAGAAACGACAGCCCGTCCATGCGCGGCATTTCGATGTCCAGCGTGATGACATCGGGCTTGAGCTGCGCGATGCGCTCCCGTGCGACATACGGATCGGTGGCGGTGCCCACGACCTCGATGTCGTCCTGTTTCGACAGCGCCTCGCTCAGGATACGGCGGACGAGCGCCGAATCGTCGACGACCAACACCCGGATCACCCCGGGCCTGCGCAGGGACGGCAAGCGCTCTCCCGCACGCGCCGGCGCGCTGCCGCCATGGTCCGAAGACGTCGGCGTCGACAGCGTACTCACGAGCGTACTCACGCCGCGACGACCGCCTGCGCCGAACGGGTATCCGACCGCGCATCCTCGCGGCCGTTGCCGAAGAGATAGAGCCGCGCTTCCGCGCGCCCGTCCTCGACCCCGACCTGGATCCGGGCCACCGGTTCGTCGATGTCACGGGAGGGTAATGTGCCGTTCTCGTGCACGACCGGTGCCGCGAGATTGAAGATCACATCGGCGCCCGCGATCAGCGGCAGTACATGTCCGCAGATCACATTGGCGATCTCGCCCAGTGCATCACGCTGCAGCAGTTGATGACGGGACTGATCCGCGCCCAGCATGTTGGCGGCGATCGCCGGCAGCACATTCGCCGACGCCCGCACGACGAGCCGACCCATCAGTGGCCCCCGGAAGTCCACGGACACCGCCACGTCGAGCGGAGCCGCCGCCTGTTCGGGCGACAGCTCCATTTCGGGAAAGAGGAGCGCGAGCTCCTCAAAAGTCGCCGTCGTCGCTCGCGACAGGGACTGGACCGTAGTATTCGACATCGGTGACTCCAGTGATTCGCAGAATGGTGTCGCGCAGCGTTTCGGGCGCGAAGGGCTTGCGGACGATCGCGGCGCCAAGATCCTGCAGCGCCTGCAATCGCGTTTCACTGCCTTCGGTGGAAACCACGATCACCGGCAGTTGCTCCGTCTCCGGATCGGCGCGCAGACGCCGCAGCATCTCCTCGCCATTCATGACGGGCATGTTGATATCCAGCAGCAGCAGATCCACCCACTGCTCCTGCAGCGTGAACAGACCTTCCTCTCCATTGCCGGCTTCGAGCACCGTGCCCAGGGGAAGACCACTCATCCGCAGTGTCCGGACGACCATCTGGCGCATGACGGCGCTGTCGTCCACTACAAGAACGTTGAAGGCCATGCAGTCCGTCCGTCAGAGCTTGCTTTCTGTTCCGTTGATTTTGAGGGTGACTTCACCCGAAGCCACATCCACCCACATGGTGCGCGATGTCTGAATGCCACCGGTGTCGTTCGCGTGCACCATCACGCCGTTCTTCCACAGGAGCTTGCGAAGCGCGATCATGTTGCGCTTGCCGATCTGGAAGCGATCGTCCTCCTCGCTCGCCCCGGCATGCGCTCCACCCGCGACTTTCACCTGCATGCGCTCCTTCCGCGCACCCAGTTTGTAGCACTCCTTGAACAGCAGCGGCACGCCACTGTCCACGAACATCGCCGGCTTGTCCTGCATCTTCACCGGATCGATGGTGCCCGTGGGCAGCATCACATGCAACATCCCGGCCACCCCGGCCACCGGATCGTGCACGACGATCCCGAGACAACTGCCCAGGGCATACGTGATGAGACGTTCACCCGCGGTACCCGAGACCTTGAGGTCGGCGACACCGACCACGCGCTCCATGGCTCGCGCCGGCGCGATGATTCCCATGTTTACTTGACATAGACCGCGGGCTGCACGTACCGGAACCGGTGCGTGAGGCCGGTGAGACTCTCCGAATGCCCGACAAAGAGATGGCCGCCGGGACGCAACAGCGCCCAGTAGCGCTCCACGAGCTGTTGCTGCGTGGCCTTGTCGAAGTAGATCATCACATTGCGGCAGAGTATGGCATCGAACGGTCCCTGCATCGGCCACCGTTCCATCAGATTCAGCTTCGCGAACTGCACCAGTCGGCGAAGTGAACGATCCGCTTCACGGACGGGGCGACCCGCCGTGTCCTGCTTCTGCACCCAGTACTTCTGCAACCAGGCCGGCGGCACATCGCCCATCTGTTCGGCCGGATAGACACCCGCCTTGGCCTGCGCCAGCACACGATGGCTGATGTCGGTGGCGAGAATGCGCACGTCCCGCGACGCGATGTCCCGGAAGCCTTCGTTGCACAACATCGCCAGCGTGTACGGCTCCTCACCCGTCGAACAGCCCGCACTCCAGATCCGCACCGCGCCGGTGAGGTGCGGAAACACCTCGTCGCGCAGGAAGTCGAAATGCGAGGCTTCGCGGAGGAAGCTCGTTTTGTTCGTCGTGAGCACGTCGATCATCTCGGCGAACTCGCGGCGCGTCGCATCCCGCTCGACGTACGACAGATACGCATCGAAATCGGGCAGACCGAGCTTGCGCAGCCGCTTCGTCAGGCGCGCACGGACCAGCCCTTCCTTCCCTTCCCGCATCCGGATCCCGGCATGCTCATGGAGCAGACGCGTGATCCGGGCAAACTGCTCGGCAGTGAGTTCACACTCCGAGAGAAAACCGGTCGATGACACGGTCACGGCCATGGTGAAGTCCGGCGAACGGCGTGGAAACCGCGCACTCAGTCGGCGTGCGCCTGGGCCGCTTCGAGCGCGGCGAGTTCGGAGGTGGCGAGCACCTTGTCGATGTCGAGCAGCAGCTTCACGCGGCCACCGGCTTTGCCGATGCCGAGCAGGAACTCGGTGTGGATGCCGGCCCCGAACGCCGGCGCATCCTCGATGTCCCCCTCGACGATCGCCACCACTTCGCTCACGCGATCGACGACGATACCGGTCTGGACGCCCTTCATCTGCACGACGATGATGCAGCTCTCGCCGGCATTCTCCACATCCATGCCGAACTTGCTGCGCAGATCGGTGATGGGGATGACCTTGCCCCGGAGATTGATCACCCCGCGCACGAACTCCGGCATGCGGGGCACGCGCGTGATCGGCTGCATGCCGATGATTTCACTCACCTTGAGGATCTCGAGGCCGTATTCCTCGTCCGCGAGAAAGAACGTCAGGTACTTGCCGGCGCGCGACAGGGTGGCGGTGGCATTGTCGGACTGCGAGAGCGGCGTGCTCATGGCGAACTCGATTGAGATTGAAGATGCGGGCGCGCATCGCCCGATCCCTGGAGTATCGACGCCCCGGCGGCGGAGCTTCAATACGATGTGGCCGGTCTATGCTGCTCTATGCCGCCACGCGACGGGCGGGTTGCTCGTCGGTCTGCACCAGCGACAGCGTTTCGTTGACGTCGAGGATGAGCCCCACGCGGCCGTCGCCGAGAATCGCGCCGCCGCTGACACCCGGCACCTTGCCGAGCCCGTCGCCGAGCGCCTTGGCCACGACCTGCTGCTGCCCGAGCAGATCGTCCACGAGCAGCGCGGTGCGACGGTTTCCGTCGCCCACGATCATGAGCAATCCTTCGAGCGGCGACTGCACCGCGTTCGCCACATCGAACAGGCGATGCAGACGCACGACCGGCATCAGCTCGCCACGCAACAGGACCATCTCGCCCTTGCCCACCACCGTCGACATCATCGACGGTTCCGGGCGGAAGCTCATGTGGATGTGTGTGAGCGGGATGATGAAGCGTTCCTCGCCCACACGCACCAGCATGCCATCGGTGACGGCGAGCGTGAGCGGGAGACGGATGGAAAACGTCGTGCCCTGTCCCGGCGCCGACATGATGTCGATGCGACCGCGGATGGCTTCGAGATTGCGACGCACGACGTCCATGCCGACTCCCCGACCGGAGATGTCGGTGACCTTCTCCGCGGTCGAGAAACCCGGCGCGAAGATGAGGTTGAAGACATCGCTGTCGCTCATACCCTTTTCGGTCTCGATGAGCCCCTTCTCGATGGCCTTCTTCACGATCTTCTCGCGATGCAGGCCGCGCCCGTCGTCGATCAGTTCGACGACGACGTTGCCCGACGCGTGATAGGCGCGCAGACGCACCACGCCCAGGGGCGCCTTGCCGTTCGTGCGACGCTCCTGCGGCGGCTCCACGCCGTGATCGACGGCATTGCGGACCATGTGCACGAGCGGATCGCTGAGGCGGTCCACCATGTTGCGATCGATTTCGACATCGTCGCCTTCGGTGATGAACTGCACGGTCTTGCCGGCCTTCGAGGCCGTGTCGCGCACCACGCGCGCCAGCTTCTGGAAGGTCGGACGCAGCGGCACCATGCGCATCGACATCGAAAGATCCTGCAGTTCGCGCACGATCTTGCCGGCGTGCGTCACCTTGCGCTGCAGTTCGTGCTGCGTGCTGGTGTCGATGCTGTCGTCACCGGCGATCATCGACTGCGCGATCACGAGTTCGCCCACCATGTCGATGAGGCGATCGAGGCGATCGGTGCGCACGCGGATGGTGGCGTCTCCACTCGACTCATTGCGCGATTCGGTACGGGCCTTCGTGTTGCCGGCGCCGGCGGTCTGACCGGTGGCGCCCGCCACCTCGTGCTCGCTGTCGCCGATGGCACGGTCCAGCGGGAAGATGTCGTCGCCCCCGGAGAGGGACAGCGCCACGCCGTTGCCATCACGCGCGGGGTCGTAGCCGGCCACCGCGTCCTTCAATTCATCGTACCCTGCCGGCAGCATGATGCGACCATCGGTGGCCAGCGCCTTCTCCACCGCCGCCAGGAGATCCTTGAGCATGTCCACCGACCGCAGCGACAGATCGGCGCAGCCCTGCGTGTAGGCGATCTCACGATCGCGTACACGACTCAGCAGCGATTCCGCCTCGTGAGCGAATTCGGCGATGCGCGTGAGTCCGAGGAATGCCGACGTACCCTTCACCGTATGGAAGGCGCGGAATACCGTGTTGACCGCCTCCTCGTCGGCCGGGTTCTCCTCGAGCTGCAGGAGAGCGGCCTCCGAGTTCGTGACACATTCCCCGCTCTCCGTGATGAAATCGGAGAGCAGATCACGATCCACGTCGTCGGGCAGCTGTTCCACGGCGATGGTGCGCTGCCGCGCGGGTGCATGCAGAGGAACAGACGCGGGCGCGGCGACGGAAACCGCCGCCGGAACCGGCGTCGCCGGTGTCCTAGCGGATACGGCCGGCTCGGCATCGACGACAGCCGTGGCGCCGGAGGCGATCGCGATTGCCGCTGCGCCCCCGACGGTGGACGCCATGGCCTGCGCCACCGGGGCCGGTGACACACCTTCTTTTTCCACCACCTTCATGGCCTCTTCGATCGCCTGACTCACATCGGCGAACGCAGCCTGCGCGTCGGCGGCGGTGCCATTCACGATGGTGCCAAGAACACGCGCGGCGCGCGCGACGAATGGCTGCGCGCGCAACGGCACCCGATTCTCGAACGCGAGATCGGTGAGCGCGTCGCGCAGCACGGTCAGATCGGCAAGGTCGGTCGCCTCGAGCTGCATCAGCAGCGTGGCGGCGTCATCGAGATTCAGTGGAGACACGGGTGGATCGTCGAAGGACACATTGGTTTGCGAATACCGCTCATGGCACTCGCGACTCATTCGAGTATCGGCCGGAACGCGGCCGGGGTTTACACATCGCCAGAGATCAGAGGGCAGATTCTCAGACAGAGTCAGAAATCAGAGATCAGCAAGTCAGAACTCGGACGGCGATCGAATGATGAGAGATCAGACAACCACGAGGTCAGAAGTCTGAGCACTGACGGTCGAAAGGGCCGTGTGCACCACCGGCCTCGCTGGCCGGGCCTGCGGCCCGGGCGCCCCGCAAAACGCCGCGGCATCGCGTCAGCACCCCACCTGCGGACGAAGTGCTCCGACCTCTCATCTCGTAGGTCATCTGATTTCTCATTCCTCTATATCCATCTCAGTTCTGGCCTACTGATTTCTGACCTCTGACCCCGTCTGAAGATCTGAGGCCAGAGGCCAGATCCCAGAGGCCAGCCCCAGACGCACGCACGGCCCGCTCCTTCTGGGAACGGGCCGCGCGGGGCCAACGCATAACCGGGGGGATTACGCGGCCGGCGCCTTGATGCTCGTGAACAACTCGTCGGCGAGCGCCTGACGGCCCTCGGCGTTTTTCGTCGTCGCGTTCGGATCGTACGTCTTCTCGTCGGGCGCGCTGCCAGACCGCAGGGAATGCGACGTATCGACGTTGTGATCGAAGAGACGCGCCACTTCCAGCAGACGCTCCTCCATATCCACCAGCACCGACGAGGCATGCGCCAGCTGCTGAGACGTGATGTCCTGGAACTGCAGGGCACCCATCATCAGGAACAGTTCGTCGCGCAGGGTCGCCCGGATACCCGCGGCCTTCTCCCGGTCCGGCGCGTCTTCCGAATCGATCGTGTCGAGCTCGTCCACCATCTGCGTGGCCCGATCACAGGCATCCATGATGTTGATCGCCGCATCTTCGGTGGCGGTGGTCACTTCACGGATCTTTTCGTGCGTCGTCTGGAGGCGCTCCAGCGCGGTCGTCTGCAGGGCGGCGCGACTCTCCCGGAGACGGGCAAGGACATTGAGAATCTGCGCGTTCGCCTGCTCGAGAATGTTCGGCAAGTCGGCGAGGGAAATGGTGGGTGGCACAGGGCTCACGTCACGCGCGTCGTGCAGGCCTGTCAGCTCCTGATCGACGAGGCGGAGCGCGGCCTCGGATTCGTACAACACTTCATGCGCACGCGCACTGGTCATTGTTCGGTCCTCAGGCCGCCGCTGCGGGCAGAAGGGCGTCGATCTTTTCCTTCAGCACCTGCGGGGTGAACGGCTTGACGATGTAGTTGTTGACGCCTGCTTCCATCGCCGTGAGGATGTCTTCCTTCACGGAACGGGCGGTCACCATGAGCACAGGGACGTGACGGCCATCATCACGCGAACGCAGCACCTTCGTGAACTCGGTGCCGGTCATGTTCGGCATGTTCCAGTCGGTGATGATGAACTTGATGGAGCTGTCGAACTTGGCCAGCGCTTCCTGCCCGTCGCCCGCTTCCACCGTATCGTTGAACCCGATACGCTGCAGCGAGTTGATGACGATGCGACGCATGGTCGCCGAGTCGTCCACCACAAGGAACTTCATGCCGCCAATCTCCTGAGCAGGCCGGAATGAGAGACGTGACGACTACAGGTCGCCGCGTGTGAGAATGCGTCGGGCCACCTGGTCCACCACATCGAGGGTGTTGTAGGCACCGGACAAGACTTTCTGCCGCAATTCGGCCACACGGTCCGGATCGAGGGCGTCGCGCTGCTCCGCGTTCATCCGCCGTCCGGCATCCGAGATCTGCACCGAATCGGACTTGACCGGCCGCGTGGCCGGGGCCTGCGCGACTTCCTGGGCCGGACGCGGCGTGGCCGTCTGATTGGCCGGCGGCGTCCGCAGGGAGTCGATGTAACTGTTGATCTTCATAAGGGTCCTCCTCCTCACTTGAGGACTATCGGCATCCCGACCCGGTAACTTTACCGGGGTAGGTATTCCCGGTTACGGAACGCGACGTCCCTGTCGCCTGGAAGAGGCGCTGCCGACCGCTTTCTCCTCCCGCCGCTCGGGCGGACGGGCGGGAAACCGGATGTCCAGCGTCGGGGGCGCCGGTTCTGGCGCCACCTGGTCCTGCTGATACTGGGCTGCCGCACCGGCAGCCCATGGGCGGGACTCCCCGCGTGTCGCCAGCACGGCGGCCCGCAGACGGAGCTGCTCCACTTCATCGAACGCCAACAGCATTTCCTGCTCGGCCGCCGCGTCCAGTTCGTCCAGCTTCTCCTGCAACAGCTGGCCGAACCGTTCCGGACCGGACTCGGAAAGGATGTTGGAAGGCATGATCTATTCCTCGCGCCTACCGCACCCGATCCACGAGCCGCGGCTGCGACGTCGAGACGTATCCGCTCGTCGCATATCCCTGGGTCGCATGGGCCGCACGCTGCACGGCATCCAGTTCAGCGCGGATTTCCTCCGCACGGCGCGCCACGCGGGCCGCCAGGTCCACCGTGATCCGGTGTGAGGTCGTGAGCGCCGAGCACACCTCGGCCACGAGGGCGTCGGCTTCGTCGACGATCCGCTCCGTGGCGGCAAACAGCGCACTGTCCGCCGTGGGGCGCTCGTGACGCAGGATCGCGAGTTGTTCCGCGAGATCCTGCAGCAGTTCGTCGCGCTGCTCGAGCAGAGCCATCAGACGATGGGCATCCGCCTCCATCGCCCGGTCGGCTTCGCGCGCCAGTGCGTCGGCGCTGGCACACAGCGACAATGCCTGCTGCGCGGCCGCCCGACGGCGCGGTTCGGAGATCGAATCGGAGCGCCGACGCCGGGCGTCGAGCGTTCCGGCAAATGCGGAGAAGGTCACGCCGTCTTCAGTCGCTGAGCGGCAAGCTGCTGCGCCGCGCCAAGGAAGCCATCGCGCAGCAGCGTCGCGATGTTCACGAGCTTCTTCATCGTGACCGTATCACCCCGTCGGCCGATGTCGACAAGCTCGTACAGCATGAATTCGTACAGGGCCGCCAACTGATCGGCGACCGGACCGCCCTTCTCGAGATCGAGAGTGGTCAGCAGCTCCGTGACGATGCCACGGGAACGGTTCAGCGACACCACCCGCAACTCGATATCCTTCCGCTCCATCGCGATACGGGCCCGTTCGAGATTGATGACCAACTGCTCGAAGACGATGCAGACGAGCTTTTCGGGGGACGCGGCATGGATTTCCATTTCGCGGTAGCTCGCCATCTGCGACGCGTAAGACATGCGATCTGATGGGGAAAGACGTGGATCGGAGCGGGTGATCGTTCGGTCACCCGCTCTGGAGTATCGGCTAGCGCGTGTTCCCCTGAAGTCCCTGAATGCTGGAAAGCAGCGAGTTGCTCTGTGACGTGAGCCGGGTCATCGCCTCTTCCATCTGGGTGTAGCGGAGAATGAGCTGTTCACGCCGCAATTCGAGGCGGGCCTTCTCCTCGGTCTCGCGGTTGCGCAACCGGTCCTTGCTCTCGGCCAGGCTGTTGAGCTGGGTGCTGATCGCCCCCGTCCCGAACTGCGTGACGGAATCGGTGGCCGAGACGAAGGCCGCGCCAAGTCCCGAGAATCCGAACAGCGTTTCCACCTCGTCGGGTTTGTCGGCGAGCGCCTTCTTGAACGCGTCCTGATTGAAGGTGAGCATGCCGTTGCGGTCGAGGACCAGCCCGACATGCACCCCGCGGCTGTACGTCGAATTGTCCGAAACGTCGGTGCGCAACGCTTCGGTCATGGTGTTCACCACACGACGCAGCGAACTGTCGGCGTAGAGCGGCGCATCCACGGCCCGCTGCTCATCGTAGAAGGTGCGGATCGCGTTGTACGCATCCACCAGCTTCTTCGTGGCATCCACCGACGACTGCACGTCGCGATCGACGGCGACATCCACCGTCGTTCCCGGTTCGGCGGTCAGCAGATTGAGCGTCAGCCCGGGCACGGCATCGGCGATGGTGTTGCTGGAGCGTGTGAACTGCTGGCCGTCGACGAGGAAGATGGCATCGCGCCCTTCCTGCAACTGGCGACTGCGCCCGCTCACCGTGGTGCTGGTGGCGCCGAGCGACCCCGTACTGCCATCGGCGTGGGTCACGGTGAGTGACAGCGACAGGCGCGATGCCCCACCGGTGTCGTCGGTGAGACGGATGCGTCCATCGTCACCCAGCTGCGCGGTGGCCGTACGTGTCCCCGAACCGAAGCCCGAGCTCGTGTCGTTGATACGATCGAGCAGCGTCTGCATGGTGTCGCCGGCCTGCACGACCAGTCCATAGGTGACGACCGTGCCATCGGCGCGTGTGCCGCGGATGTTGATCGCGTCGCCCACGTTCAGGTTGGCCGACGTGCCATCGACCTTGAGCCCCGCCAGCGACGTCCCGGCCGTCGCGACGCCATCGCTGCTGCTGGTGAAGGCGGCGGTCTGCACGGTCTGCGCCACGGTGCCGGCCTTGCCGGCTGCGAAACCGAGGGCATCGATCACCGCCTGGGAATCGGGATCCCCACCCACAGCGGTGACATTGCCATCGGTCACGAGTCGGTAGCGCGTCTCGTCGCCATAGGTTTCGGCTTCCACGCTCGCCGATCCACCGGCCGCATTGATCTTGGCCGCGATCTGCGCGATGGATTGGTTGGCCAGGTCGGCGACGATGATCTTGTCACCCACGCGAATCGACGCGGGTTGTGGATACACCGACATCCCGAGCGCGACGGCCGCCGCCGCGGTGGACGAGGAGATCGGCCTGGAACGCGAATCGACGAACCCGAGTTCGCGCGCGATGCCATTGGTACCATCGGCGAGATCGAGACCACTGGCTCCCGACGACTTGGCCGTGATGACCAGACGTCCGGCCGTGCCCCCTTCCGAGATGATGGAAGCGGTCACGCCCACGTTGGCAGCATTGATCTTGTCGCGAATGCCCGACAGGGAATCCGCGGCATCCACGGTGATCGTGGCGCCGTTGATGGAAAAGGTCCCGTCGAGACCACGGGCCGCGCTGGTGTCGGCCACCGACCCGCCACCCAGCTTCGCCGTGTCGGCGACCTGCTGGACCTCGACGCGATACCGGCCACTGGTCGCCGTATTCGACGCCGTGGCCGTGAGCAGACTGCGTCCGCTCGAGGCACTGGTGGGGACGGTCGCCGTGTATCCACCGAAGCCCGCTTTGCGTACGGCCAGTGCCGCCGAATTCAGATCCTGGACAAGCGTTTGCAGCTTCTTCCAGGCATCCTGCTGCTTGGTCTGCAGCGAAATCCGCTCGGTGATGGGCGTGACGTTTCGAGCCTCCATGGCCGAAATCGTCGCGTCGACGAGATCATTCCACTGAACGCCGCTGCTCAGTCCGCTGAAGTTGTTGATCGATGTCGCCATGGTTGCCTCTACCTGCTAAGGCCATACCCCGGGGCCGGCTGTTACGCCGACCCCGGGGTCACATCACGCTGTGGGAACGTCAGGTTTAGCGGAGGATGTTCAGGATGCTCTGGGAGCCCTGGTTCGCCTGCGACAGCATCGCCTGCGCAGCCTGCGTGAGGATGTTGTTCTTCGTGAAGTTGGCCATTTCTTCCGCCATGTCGACGTCGCGAATGGTGGATTCGGCGGCCTTGACGTTCACGATGGCCGACTTGAGGTTCTGCACCGTGTAGTCGAGACGGTTCTGACCGGCACCGATGTTGGCCAGCACGTCGTTGATCGACTGCAGGTTGCTGTCCGCACCCGTCGACGAGGTCGGGGCCGAGCCCGGCGCCGTGTAGGCTGCGTTCACCGAGAACGTGGCACCATCTTCGTCGACCGCGAAGCTGTGCGACGCGAAGACGGCCGTGCCCTGGAACTTCGCCGCGCTGACGATACGGCTGATTTCGGTGTTCAGCGTGCCGACTTCGGTGGTCAGCGTCGCCGACACCGTCGAGTTCTGGCCCGAGGCCGCCTGCACCAGCAGTTCCTTCTGACGTTCGATGATGCGCTCGATCGTCGACGCGGCACCTTCGGCGATCTGCAGGAGCGCATTGCCCTGCTCGGCGTTGTTCGACGCAGCCTGCAGGCCGCGGTGCTGCGCGCGCAGCTTGTTCGCGATGGCAAGACCCGCCGCGTCGTCAGCCGCACGGCTGATACGCAGACCCGAGCTCAGCTTACGCATGCTGCTCTCGGTGGCCATGTTGTTCACGAACGCGTTGCGCGAAGCGGTAAGGGCGCCGACGTTGGTGTTGATACGCATGTGACTTATCCTCCGTGATATTGTCGCTGAGGCATCCGTGCCTCGTCCGGATCCGACTCTCGAATCGCGGTCAGTTCACAGTGTCGTCCGGACCGTTGGGAACTTGAGGCGCCGCGCCAACTCGTCGGCCGATCCGGCCCGGATCGTCACACCACGGACACGGTTTTTTCTGTGCCGTTTCACGGGAGGCCGTCGTCATCACGGCAATGGTCACTTCGTCCACGTCATTCCTAGCCGTCATTCCTGACCGTCATTCGTGGGGTCTTTCATGGCCGCGTTCATGACTGACCCGGCGGCGCGCTCCGTGGGGCACGATGGAGGGGCTGGCGCGCGTTCGATTCCGGAGCTGCTCGCGGCCGGTGAAGCGGCGCTGGCGGCGGGCCGCTATCGCGAGGCCGCCGAATGCCTCGAACCGGTGGCCGACGCGATGCCGGACCATGTGCCGCTGGTGCGCATGGCAGCCACCGCCTGGCAACTGGCCGGCCAGCGCAGCCGTGCCCGCGCCGTGCTCACCCGCGTGACGGATCGGGCCATCGACGTGCTCTCTGCCAACGACGCGCATGCACTCGGAGCGCAACTGCTCGACGTGGGAGCGCCCGATCGGGGATTGTATTGCTTCACCCAGGTGGCCCGGTCGCTTCCCAATCATCCGGCAGTGCTGGGCGCCCTGGCCGGCGCCCGACGTGCGCAGGGGGAACTGGACGACGCCTGGCGGCTCGTTCAACGCGCCACGACGGCCGACCGGCAGAATCCGGTGCTCTGGCTCACCGCGGCGCAGGTGCGCCATGGACAGGGTCAGCTCGACGAAGCGCTCAAGCTGCTGAAAAAAGCCGAGTCGTTGCGCCCGAGCCATCCGCCCACGCGACTGCAGCGTGCGCTCACCCGGCTGCTTGCCGGCGCCTCTACATATGGATGGGGAGACTTCGAACACCGGGGGCTGCCGTCGCTCCCCACCGGCCGCACACCATGGCGCGGCGAACCCCTGGACGGACGGTCGATCCTGGTGGTGTTCGAACAGGGCATCGGCGACCTCTTTCATTTTCTGCGTTTCGTGCCGCTGCTGACCGGACACGGCGCCGGAAGGATCGTCGTGGAGGCGCCCCGGTCGGCGGTTTCGCTGTTGCAGGCTTCCGGCTTCGACGCGGTTCCGGTGGGAGAAGCCCCGTCCACCGATTTTGCGGTGCCCGTGCTCTCGCTGCCGCTGCATCTCGGGACCGACAAGGCGACTTACGGCGATCTGGTACCCTATCTGCGAACCGGTGCCGCGGTGGACGTACCGGCACCCACGGCTGTTCCGACGCCGGTTTCCTCCGCTCCCGCCACACGCGAAGGGCCGACGCCTCTCCGCCGACGCCTGGGTCTCGTGCTGCGCGGTAACCCGAATTTCCTGGCCACCAACCTCCGGGACATCGGCAACGAATGGCTCGGAACGCTCCAGTCCATCCCGAACGTGGACTGGGTCTGGCTCCAACTCGGCGAAGCGCCTCCTGAAAAATTCCACTGCGAAAAGCCAAAACTGAGCGAAATCTGGCTCGAAACTGCTTTGTTACTGCAGTCGATCGACGGGATCGTCAGCGTGGATACCGGACTCGCGCATCTGGCCGGGGCGATGGGATTGCCCGTGTGGGTTCTGCTCCCATTCTCTCCGGACTGGCGGTGGGGATTGCAGGGGGAGTCGACGCCGTGGTATCCCAGCGCCACGCTGGTCCGCCAACCGGCGCCACGTGATTGGGGTGAGGCCATTGCCCGGTTGAGCCACCTGCTGGACCAGCCGGGCCGGGAAAGGCGCTAGAACCACGGGGATCGTCACACGGCCGGCAATTGTTGCCTCTCCCGTGCGACTCTTGCCGCGCCCGGTGAGAACGGGCATCGGACACAGTCACACAACTCATTTACTTACAATGACTTGGACATGGCATAGTTCATGCTTTGCGAAGGACGTCCGGCAGCCGGTCCCCGACTTCTTTCTTCCGCGCCCATGTCACTGTTCGCAACAGATTCTTCGCTGATGGAAACGGCGATCGGATCCTGGTCTCCCCCACCGTCCGCCGGACTTCCCGCCGACGTGCTGGCGAACCTGCTGCCGCAACTGGTGGCCGATGCGCTGTTGCGCGGACATGTGCGAAGCGCTGCCATGACCTTCGAACAGGCGGCCTCGCTGCTGCCGTTCGACCATCCGGCCATGCAGACGGCTCGCCAGTTGCTCGACCACTGCGCCGCCACCGATGCCGCCCTCCAGCAGCGGCAGATCGCCGGGGAGATGGTCATCATCCCCAGCCTGACGGAATCCGCTCCGGGCATTCCCCGCTTCCATGTCGGCGTGACCGAAACCGAACTGGCACACCCCGCCGTGGTGGCCTTCCTGCAGGCCGAGCAGGAGACCGGCGCCCAGGCCGAACTCCGCAACTTCCTCGAGCAGGCGCTGCTCGATGCCGACCGTTACATCGATCTCGACCCGGGCGTTGGCGCGGGCGTGTTGTCCGCACTGTCGTTGGCGTCGGGGCCCGTCGTGGCCGTCCCGGGCGACGACACCCTGCGTGCGCTGCTCGCCCGTAACGCCCCTCAGGTGGCCGGTGCCGAACGGCGCTCGGGTTCTCCAGTGCAGTTCGCCGCCGATATCGCCGAAGCCTGCGCGACCGTGACGGCCGAACGCACCGTCATTCACCTGGGCGATCTCCCGGTCTCCACCATCGCCATGTATGCCGCGGCCTGGCACGCGTATCCGATCGCATTCGCCTGGGATGCCAGCGATGCGTCGGTGGCCCAGTATGCGCAGCAGGAGCTCGAACAGTTCGGCGCATCCTCGTTCGTGATGGCGGAAGATGAGGAGGGACTCACACTCAGTCCGTTCCGGGAAGGCTGTGGCGCCACCACGGCGTTCGCGCTCACCGAGTCGTTCATCGACAGTCTGGGCGGGGCCTGAGATGCCCATCGCAGATGTCGCCACTCAGGTCCTCGCCCTGCGCGCCGCGCCGGTGGTGGGGGCGATCATCGACCTGGTCCCCTACGCACCGGCCCACCACGAAGCCGTCATCGGATTTCGCAACACCGAACGCGCCACCTACTTCCTGCATCAGCCCGAGCCCCTCACGCTGGACAAGCAGACGACGTGGTTTGCCGGCTATCAGGATCGCCGTGACGACGTGCAGTGGGCCATTGCCCGCAAGGACGGCGTCATCGTGGGCGCGACGGCGTTGTATGGCATCGCGGCCGACCGCTCGCACGCCGAAAAGGGGCGACTGGTGGTGGACGATGCCCGGGCCCGCGAAGCGCCGTACACACTGGAAGCCGAGTTGCTGCTGCTCGACATCGCCTTCGATACGTTCGGGATCACGCGTGTGGACACCTGTGTGCGTCATGACAACGGCGTGATGCAGAGCATCAATGCCCGTCTCGGTTTCGAACGCACGGGTGAACACGACATCCGTGGCGTGGAGTATTTCGACTACGCCCTCACCCGGGACCGCTATCGGCCCGCGGCGTTGCGTGCGACGGTCGACGCGTGGGCCCGCCGCGAGGTTCGAGCCAGCGAGCGCCTGGCAATCGTGCGCTGAGTCCCCCGGCATCACGTCCGCTCGCGTTTCGTTTCCTTTCGTCCTTTTCTGTTTCCGTCCATGACCTCCCTGACCTCCGCCGATCCGACCGAAACACTCGCGCGCCTGCGCGAAGCCTTCACGACGGCACTCGAGCTCGCGCCCGGCGTCGATCATGAAACGCTGGCCTACCGGGAAACCCCCACATGGGATTCGGTGGCGCACATGCAGCTCGTGGTGGCCATCGAGGGCGCATTCGACGTGATGCTCGAAACGGAGGAAGTGCTGGCGCTCAGCAGCTTCCCCGAGGCCCGCAACATCCTGCGCAAGCACGGCGTCGCGTTCTGATCATGACGATGGTGGTGTGCGTGACGGGTGCGACGCGCGGGATCGGCGCCGCCACGGCGGAGCGATTCGTCCGTGACGGCGCCACCGTATTCGTGGCCGGTCGTCATGCCGATGCCTGTTCGGATACCGCCGCGCGGCTCGGCGGCATCGGCCCCGGAACCGCCATCCCCCTCACCCTCGATGTGAGCGATCCAGCGTCGATCACCGACGCCTTCCGTACGATCTTCGCGACCACCAGGCGACTCGATGTGCTGGTGAACAATGCCGGCATCATGCCCGGTGGCATGCTGGGTACCATCGACCGGGCCACGCTCGATGCCGCACTGGCGGTGAATGCGAGCGGCGCGATTCTGTGTCTGCAGAGCGCCATGCGACTCATGCAGCGCACGAAGCATGGCGCCATCATCAATGTCTCGTCGGTGCTGGCCACGCATGGCGTCGCGGGCCGCACGGCCTATGCGGCGTCCAAGGCGGCGCTGGAAGCCGCGACCCGCGCCGCCGCGGTGGAATGCGCGCCGTGGGGCATCCGCATCAATGCCGTCGCCCCGGGCTGGATCGACACCGATCTGGTGGCCGACTACTCCGCCGCCGAACAGGACGTCATCCGCGCGCGTGTGCCGATCGGTCGTGTGGGACGCCCTGACGAAGTCGCGCAGGTGATCGCGTTTCTCGCCAGCGACGCGGCCTCCTATGTCACGGGAGCGATTCTTCCCGTGGATGGAGGGTATGTTCCGTGATGTCGCACACCATGGCGCCTTTCATATCGCATTTTGCACCGCCGTCCGACGCGGTGGCGCTCATCGACGGGGACACCGGCGATACACTGACCTATCATGAACTGCACGGGCTCGTGGGTGATACCACCGACGCCCTGCAGGCCGTGCAGGAAGGCGCCCGCGCCGGTGGTCATGTGCGCGCGAACGATCCGGTGTTCCTGCTCGTACGCAACGACATCACGTCGATCGTGGCCCTGTTTGCCCTGCGGGCCGCCGGTCATACCGTGATTCTGGTGGACGCCGCTCTCGATGCCACGCTCTCCCGGGCCCTGCAGGCCGCCTACCGGCCGGCGTTTTTCGTGGCGTCCGACGAATCGCTGCCTGCGCTGCCGAACTGCGCCATCTCCCTCACGGTCTCGACGGAGCAACGCAAGATCACGCTGCATCTGTCGGCACTGACCGATCAGCGCACGCTGCCCGACGTGCACGAGGACATGGCGTATGGATTGACCACGTCGGGATCGACGGGCAGCCCCAAGCTGGTGCGGCTCACCGAACAGGCGATCGTCGCCAATGCCCGCAGCATCGCTGCCGCGCTCGACATCTCGGCCGACGACCGGGCCATCACCTGTCTGCCGCTGCACTACGCCTACGGTCTTTCCCTGCTCACCAGCCATCTCGCGGTCGGTGCCTCGCTGGTGGTGACCGATCGTGGATTCATGGACGGACCGTTCTGGACCACGGTGAAGACCCATGGCGTCACGTCACTCGCCGGCGTGCCCTACATGTACGAAATGCTCGAGCGACTCGGCGCCGCGCGGGCGGTGCCGGCCAGCGTGCGGGTGATGACGCAGGCCGGCGGTCGTCTCGGCGATGAAGCGGTGGCCCGATTGCACACATTCATGGCGTCGCGTGGCGGCCGGTTCCATGTGATGTATGGACAGACGGAAGCGACGGCGCGTATTGCGGTGATGCCGCACGAATGGTTGCCGGCCCGGCTGGGCAGCGCGGGACGCGCCATCCCCGGCGGCACGATCGAGATTCACGATCTCGAGAGCCAAACCGGCAGTGACAGCGACGGCCATACGACGCGTGTCCTGGCCACTGGTGAAGCCGGAGAAGTGTGTTATCGCGGTCCCAATGTGATGCTGGGATATGCCACCACGCGCGACGACCTCACGCGCGGCGATGAACTGGGCGGTCTGCTGCACACGGGGGACATCGGACGGCTGGACGCCGAGGGTTGTCTCACGATCACCGGCCGGCTCAAGCGTATCGGCAAACTGTTCGGCGTACGCGTGGATCTCGATGCCATCGAGCGGCAACTGTCCGCCGAGGTACCGACAGCGGTCCTCGAAGGTGACAATCAGCTCGTCGTGTTCACGACGATGGCGGCATCGGATGCTTCGTCCATCGAAACCCTCGTACAACGTCTGGCCACCCAGTTGCGTGTGCAGCAGCGGACTATCGTCGTGAAGCCGATCGATGCCCTGCCGCGGACGGCGTCGGGCAAGGTGGACTATCCCGCGCTCCGTCGCGCGCTCTGAGATCGGCGAACCGCATCGTCATGGCGATCAGCACGCCCCCCGATTCCCTTTCCGATTCCATCGCACCCTTGCTGGCTGTTCCGCAGTACACGCGTGACCGCCACGAAAAAATCGAACGGCTTCGGGACGGTCTTGCTGCGTTGACGGCACATCACTGCGCGGCCTCGGCGCCGTATGCGCGACTGGTGGATGCGCTCTTTCCCGCGGCGCGGCATCGCATCGACACCATCGCCGATGTCCCCTGGGTGCCGGTGGGGCTGTTCAAGAGTCATCAACTGCAGAGCATCCCCGACAGCGACATCGCCACGGTGCTGGTGTCGAGCGGCACCACGGGTCAGAGCCCCAGTCGCATCGTGCTCGACCGGGATGCCGCGGCCCTGCAGCGCACGGCATTGGCCAGCATCATGAGCACACTGCTGGGGCCGAAGCGTCTGCCCATGCTCGTCCTCGACACGCCGTCCATCATCCGCGGAAAAGGTGCGCTGAGTGCCCGCGGCGCCGGCGTGCTCGGCATGATGACCTTCGGCGCGGCGCATGCCTTCGCGCTCGACGATGCGCTGGTGCCGCAACACGAGATCATCGCGCGTTTTCTCGAGCGGTTCGGCCACGCGCCCTTCCTGATGTTCGGCTTCACGTTCGTCGCCTGGCAGGCGCTCGTGGAGCAATTGCCACCGGGCAGCGTGGATCTTTCCCAAGGCATCCTCGTGCACTCGGGCGGCTGGAAGAAGCTGATCGAACGATCGGTGTCAGACGCAGTCTTCAAGAACCGTCTGCGTGAACACACCGGACTCACACGCGTGCACAACTTCTACGGCATGGTGGAGCAGATCGGCGGCGTCTTTCTGGAAGGCGACGATGGGCTGCTCTATCCGCCGGATTTTGCCGATGTGCTCATTCGCGATCCGCGCACGCTCGAGGTGGTTCCCCATGGCACCGAAGGCGTGATCCAGGTGGTGAGCCTCCTGCCGCGCAGTTATCCCGGTCACTCCATTCTCACGGAGGATCGCGGAATGATCGTACAGGAGGACGCGCCGGAAGCTTCTCGACGCGGCAAGGGTTTCAGGGTGTTGGGTCGTGTCCCCCGTGCCGAATTGCGCGGCTGCAGTGATGTGATCGCCACAACGGTTGGCGCATGAGCGCGCTCGTTCCGTTCGATGCGCGCACCCTGGCCTTCACGCATGCCCTGTCGCGCGCGCTGTCGTCGGATCCGGCACTCCGGCGCGAAGGTGCGGTGCAGGCTCTCGCATTCTGGCTGCGTCCGGTCGAAACGCGAAAACTCGAAGCGCACTTCCGTTCGCTCGAAGGCGACGAGTCCGTTCTCGTTCCGCGCGGCACGGTGTTTCATGTGCCGCCGTCCAATGTGGACACGCTGTTCGTGTATTCGTGGATTCTTTCGCTGCTGGCGGGCAACAACAACGTGGTGCGTCTTTCGCAGCGATTGAGCGGTGTGGGTGCGCGTGTGGCCGCGGTGGTGGAAAACGTGCTGCAGCAGCCGGAACACGCCGACGTGGGCGCCGTCTCACGATTCGTGCGCTACGGCCACGACGACGCGCAGACCGCGGCACTGTCGACGCAGTGTGATGTGCGTGTGTTGTGGGGAGGGGATGCGGCGGTGTCGTCGCTGCGGGCCATTCCGTTGCCGCCCCATGCCATCGAGCTGGTATTCCCCGATCGTTACAGCGGGTGTGTGCTGGTGGCACAGGCCGTGGCGGCACTCGACAACAGCGAGCGCGACGCGCTGGCTGACCGATTTGCCAACGATGCGTTCTGGTTCGACCAGAATGCCTGCGCCTCACCACGTCTCGTGGCGTGGATCGGTTCGCCGGAAGATGTCGATGACATCGCGCCCGACTTCTGGGCACGCGTGGCAGCCGCCGCGGCGCGACGTGGTGTGCACAGTGAAGCCGGGACCGTGCTCGCCAAACTCACCGAGGCCGCGCGTGCCGCCATCGATGAAGGCGCCACACAGGTCTCGCGCGTCTCGCCGGAAGTCACGGTGGTGCGACTGGCCACGCTCGAATCGCTGCGTCGCGTTGCACCGGGCGGTGGTCTGTTTCATGAAGTCGCCCTGCCCTCGCTGGACGCGCTGGCGCCCTGGCTCGTGCGACGAGATCAGACGCTCACCGCCTTCGGTCTGTCCCGCGAGACGCTGGTGGCCGCCGCGCGGGCCTTCAATGGTCGCGGCATCGATCGCATCGTGCCCGTGGGCCAGGCGCTGGCGTTCCACCACGTCTGGGATGGCTACGATCTGCTCCAGCAGTTCACCCGACGCGTCAGCATCACCGCTCAGGGTTGGTAGTCGGGTCTCGGGAGGCCAGCCCCCGATACCCGACCGGCAATGTGACACCGGCAATTGATGCCGGTTGCTCGAAACCCGCTCGCTAAACAACGCACAAGTGATTGTTTTACAATGACTTACAAATGGCTCACTTCTTGCTTAATCGAATGGCGATATCCGGGCGACCCGCCCTTTGTGGTACCACCATTCGGTTTTCCCCCATCCCCCATGACCAGCACTCACCAGGCAGACATCGGCGTCGGTATCATCGGCTGCGGATACTGGGGTCCCAATCTGATTCGCAACTTCAACCGCCATCCGCGCTGTCGTGTCGAGCGCGTGGCGGATATGCGCCGCGAGCGGGCGGAAGCCGTCGCGCGTGAATTTCATGTCCCCGCTGCCAACGACGATCCGGCATCGGTGATCGACGATCCGCGGGTGCGGCTGGTGGTGATCGCCACGCCGGCCGCGGCCCACTATCAGCTGGCCAAGCGCGCCCTGCTCGCCGGCAAACATGTGCTGGTGATGAAGCCGTTCACCACGAGCGCCGAGCACGCCGAGGAACTCATCGCCCTGGCCGACCGCCAGGGGCTCGTGTGCGCCGTGGACCACACGTTCGTGTACACGGGCGCCGTGCAGAAGATGTACGACACCCTGCACGATGGATCGATGGGGGAACTCTTCTACATCGACAGCGTGCGCATCAACCTCGGCCTCTTCCAGAGCGACGTGAACGTGCTCTGGGATCTCGCGCCACACGATCTCAGCATCATCGACTATCTGCTCGATGGACAGGATCCCGTGTCGGTGCACTGCCTGGGTGCCACGCACGCCGGCGGCTCGCAGGAGAACATTGCGTATCTCACCGTGACCTATCCGGGCAACGTGCTGGCGCATGTGCACGTGAACTGGCTGGCCCCGGCCAAGGTGCGACGCACCATCGTCGGGGGGTCGCAACGCATGATCGTGTACGACGACGTGGAACCGTCGGAGAAGGTGCGCATCTACGACCGCGGGGTCTCCATCAAGGCCGAGCTGACACCGGGTGAGGTGTACCAGCAGTTCGTGAGCTATCGACAGGGCGACATGCTCGTCCCGCAGCTCAGCGGCCGTGAAGCACTGGCCGTGGAAGTGGAACATCTCGTGGACTGCATCCACAACGGTGGCACGCCGCGCAGCGATGGACGGGCCGGCCTTCGTGTCGTGCGCATTCTCGAGGAGGCGCAACGTCAGCTCTCCCGCGTCCGTGAACTCCAGAATGAATTCCCGCTCACCGGTGCAGTGACCATGCGAGGGGCCGCCTGATGTCCGCCATCCTGATGCCGAATGCCGCGCCAACATCCGCGGACACCCTCACCGACACGACGCCCATCCCGTTTCTCGATCTCGTCGAACCGCATCGCGAACGGGAAGAGGAGTTCGTGGCCGCGTTCCGCCGTGCGCTGCGTTCGGCGGCATTCGTGGGTGGCCCGGAAGTGGAAGGATTCGAACGCGAGTTCGCCGTCTATGTCGGCACGCAGCATGCCATCGGTGTGGCCAATGGCACCGACTCGCTGCGCTTCATCTTTCTGTCGCTGGGTCTCGAGCCCGGTGATGAAGTCATCACCGCTTCGCATACGTTCATCGCCACATCGGAAGCGATCACGCAGGCCGGTGGAAAGCCGGTGTTCGTGGATATCGATCCGGTCACGATGACACTCGATCCCGCGGCCGTTGCCGCGGCCATCGGCCCCCGCACGGTGGGCATCGTTCCGGTGCATCTCTATGGGCAGCCGGCCGACATGGATCCGCTGCTCGCCCTCGCGGCGCAGCATGGATTGTGGGTCGTGGAAGACGCCGCCCAGGCCCATGGGGCGCGGTATCGCGGTCGTTCGGCCGGCACGATGGGCGTGGCTGGTTCCTTCTCCTTCTATCCTGGCAAGAACCTGGGTTCGGTGGGCGAAGGTGGTGCGGTGACCACCAATGATCCGCGCATCGTCGAAGGCGTGCGCCGGCTGCGCGAACACGGCCAGCGCGAGAAGTACGTGCACGTGAGCGAGGGATACAATGGACGCCTGCATGCCATCCAGGCCGCGGTGTTGCGCATCAAGCTGCAGGACCTCGATGCGGCTACGGCCGGACGGCAGCGTGTTGCGCGCTGGTATCAGGAGGCGCTTGGCGATCTCGCCGATCTCGACCTGCCGCAGACGGCGCCATGGGCCGAGCATGTGTGGCATCTGTATGTCGTGCGCACACCGGCACGGGAGGCGCTGCGTCAAGCACTGACCTCGGCGCGCATCGGCTGCGGCCTGCACTATCCCATTCCGCTGCATCGCCAGGAAGCGTACGCGTCGCTCGGCTATGCCGAAGGATCGCTGCCGGTGACGGAACGTGTGGCGTCTTCGCTGCTCAGTCTGCCCATGTTCCCCACGTTGACCGAAGCCCAGGTGGGCCGTGTCGCGGACACCGTGCGCCGTTTCTTCGGTCGCTGAACCAGTGAGTCCCGGACGTCCATCGCCCATGCCCACGCGTCGCCACGTCGTGCTGTGCACGGGCGTCAGCAGTTACAACGTGCTGTCGTATCTGTCCACGGATCTGGCGCGCGCTTTTGCGCGGGCCGGATGGACCGCCGAGGTACTGGATCTGTCGCGTCTGGCAACACCGACCGAACTGCGGCGCGTCGTCATGGAAGATCGCACGGCGTTCTTCTGTGGGTACTCCGGGTACGGCTCCAACATCGTGGGCGCGAACGGACAGCTGGCGTACGACGCTCTCGGCGTGCCGTACGTCGGGCTCATGCTGGACAGTCCGTGTTACTACCCGTCGCGCCACGAAACACGCTCGGCGCAGACGATCTTCCTGCACGGCGACGATGGCCATCATGATGTCTCGATGGCCATTTCTCCCGCCGGGAGTCATCGTGGGTTGTTCCGTCTGGCCGTGGCATCCTGGACCGATGAAGTGCTGCCGCTCGCACGTCGTGAGCAGACGGTGCTATTTGCCAGCAAGGGCGGTGATCCTGAGCGGTACGCATCGATGCTGCGCGGTACGGTCGACGCGAAAGGTCTCCGGTTCATCTTCTCGCTGGCCGATGCCCTGCAGAGCACAAGCGGGCCATCGCGCGTGTGGGATGTAGCCACCGCGCTCGCACCGGATGCGGTGTTCGATGCACGCTGGCATGCACTGGTCGCACACGCCGATCATCTCGCGCGCATCCGTCATGCCACGGCCGTGGCGCAGGCCCTGTTGCCGCTGCCGGTGACCTTTGTCGGCGGCGAATGGCACCATCTCGAAGCGCCATCGGGTGGCGCCACGTTCCTTCCGGGCATGCAGTTGCCGGATGTGCGTCGCCGCATGGCGGCGTCGGCGTTCGTGCTCAACGTGCAACCCGGCACCACCGATTCGGTGCATGACCGGTTCCTGCTGGGCCTCCATGCAGGCGCCGGCGTCATCTCCGACAGCAACGGTTTCATCGACGCACACGTGGGCCGTGAACGCTTCGTGTGCTGGAACGGCCAGCCCGACACCATCGCGGATGTTGTGGCCGACACGCTGCGTCACGCACGCACGCCGGCCATGCAGGAGCGCGCCACGCAGGGCCTGCTGCGTGCCCGCGAACGCTTCGATCTGGACACCCTCGTGCGACACCTCGGTGCCGTCGTCGACGCTCATCGTCTCGGTCGTCCGTTTCCACACCCCGATGTGTTGCCGACCGCGGAACGCGCGGCCTGACGGCATCGTCCTCAATTCTCCGCATGTCACACGAAGCCGCTTCGAAGTGCGCCACGACCGCTGACGGGATCGCCGATATCGCGAGCTGGTTCCGCAATGGACAGGACTGGCCCCTGGTGGCGCCGGCGCCACGTGCGGACTGGCTGACGCTGTTGCGCAGCGCACGCGAGCAACTGTGTGCCGCACTCGGCCAGTGCACGAGAGACGACGTGGAGACCGTTCTGCGTGCGGGGCTCTTCCATCGCCCTGACGCCCCCTCACAAACGGGACTGGTGTTCGATCGGACCGCCGCCGCGGAGAAGCGCATCGCCTCGGCGCGGGAGATCATGGCCACGGGATGGACTCATCCCATGGCCATGCACGCCTTCGTGATCGCCGTGCTCGACACCCAGCCGTGGGAAATGCCCATCATGCGGGATCTGCACGGCTGTCCCGAACATGTCATGGAGCGGTATTTCGCCTGGTTGTTCGTGCGGCCGGTGTACCGGGCGATGGGCGACGATGCCCGCTACGTGGAATGGCTGACGCAGATGCTGGACTGGTTGCGGGATCAGGTGCGCAACCGTGCGCTCCGTTCGCGTCTCGCCACCATCGTGAACGTAGTCATCCGACATCTCGACATCGGCATGGTCATCTACTCCGATGTGTCCGTCCGTGCGGTCCTCGATGCGCGCGCCCGGCTCATCGAGGCGATGACCACGGAAATCGAGACCCTGCGTGGCAGTGGGAGCGGTCCGGCGGCGGTACGGCCGGCCGGCCGGCGCATCCGTCTGGGTGTGCTGCTGCGCACCATCCTCAGGCACCCGGATCCGGTGGCGTTCTGTTCACAGTTCGAACACTTCGACCAGGACCGCTACGAGATCATCGTCTATTCACAGGATCTCGTGGACCGGCAGTGTGAGCACGACATCACGTTGTATCAGCGCCTGTTCCGTTTCGTGAGTGCCGTGCGCACGCTGAATGGTCTCAATGTACGCGAGATGATCGACCGGATTCACGCCGACGATCTCGATGTGTTCGTCTATTCGTATGCCGCCACCATCGGTGCATCACCCACGGATCTCCTGGTGCATTCGCGTCTCGCCCGGGTGCAGGTCCTGATGAACAGCTACGTGCCGATGTCCACCGGATTCTCCAGCTTCACGCATGTCGCCACGGTGACGCCGCACCCGGACGCGCGTGCCTCGCTGCTGAGTGAGTGCCGGGAGCGTCTGGCGGAAATCCCGCGGGTGCTGCTCAGCTACCTGCCGTTCGTGCCGCAACCGCCCATTCGCCGGATCGACCGGGCGGCGTTGCGCATTCCGGCCAATGCGACGGTGCTGTACAACGGGGGCGCCGTGGACAAGATCGTGCCGGTGCAGCTCGATGCCTGGATCCGCGCGCTGGCCAGGATTCCGGGAGGTTATCTGGTGCTGGCCCCATTCAATCCGGGATGGTCCGGCGTGAAGGGCGCCATCAATCTCGCGGGGCTCATCGAATCGATGTGTCGGGCGCATCGGGTCGATCCGCGTCGTGTCGTCGTGTTGCGCGAACTCTCGCCGCGCGATACACATCAGCTCTACGAGATGGCGACGGTGTACCTGGGGACCTTCCCGCATGGCAGCTCCACCTCGGTGGCGCTGGCGATGCAGGCCGGTGTTCCCGCCGTGACCCGACGGTCTCCCTGGCTGCGTGGCACAGGCGACGCGAGCATCGTGCAATCGATCGGTCTCGATGAACTGGTCGCCGCCGATGCCGATGCATATGTGGATCTCACGGTCCGACTGGCCACCGATGCCGCGTATCACACCAGTGTCTGCGCGAAGATCCGCGATGCGCTGCCCCAGGCGCCATTCCTCGCCTCACGCGAATACGGCGTGGCGTTGCAGAGCCTGTTCGACGATCTGGCGGAGGAAGGGTTCGGATTTCCGAAGCCCGTGAGCGCCGGGTTAGAGCGCCCCGCAGCGTAGACAGAAAACGGCGGCGCAAAGGGGACCACTATTGATCTCCTTCCTGACCAGCTCCCTCCTGCTTCCTCTTGATACCCATGACGCCGTGGCGTCGAGACTGTCCGAATGACGGGTGTGCGTCATCCGGAGAGCACCGACTCCACGGCGTCAATATTTCAAGAGGAAGCAGGAGGGAGCTGGTCAGGGAGGAGATCGATAGGAAGCGCCGGTGGCACTCTCCGGATTCTGCTCACCCCAACGAGACACCGCCCTCCTGCAGCGGATAGCGTCCCAGGTCCGCGAGTTTCTGCAGCTCGTGCGATTCATCGCGGCTCACCACCTGGGCGGCGAGTCGACGCGTGATGTTGAAGACGATCGGCGCGCGCATGTTGGCGGTGGGCGCGACGCCCGGAATGTCGGGCAGTGTCAGCATCACGAGGGCCAGCGCATCCGAGGGCGTCGCCAGTTGCAGCTCGTTCTTCTCACGTTCGCCCAGATCGATCGCGTAGTCGGGATCGAGCATGAACGGATCGGCCAGCACGAACGTCGTGGCATCGGCATTCGGCGCGATGAGCCACCAGAGTCCCTGACGCGCGGCGGGAAGCAGGGCATACCGCGTGATCTTCTCGAATCCGAAGAGTCCACCCGTGGGGAACGTCATCATCGCGTCCTCGGCAACCTCGATGGTTCCGAAGTGATGCGTGATCGACACCATCCCGCGCGACTCGTTCATGACAGCCAGTCCCATGTGATGTGATTTACAGATAGTTGGCGAGGCTCAATCCGAGAACACGCGACGTCGCGCTCATGGCGGCCTGATACAGCGTCTGCTTGCCCACCAGATCGACCAGGGCCTTGTCGACTTCGGTGTCGCGCAGATCGGAGCGGAAGGCTTTCAGATTCAGCGCCATCGTCTCGAGATTGAGCTTGGCGTCTTCCATCTCGTTGACCCGCGCGCCCTGCGTGCCGATGAGCGTCTGCACTTTGCTGTTCGCGTCGTTCAGCCGCGTGGCCGAGGCCTGGATGGCGGCGGTATCGTCGTCGGCGAGGGCCTTGGACAGATCGCGCAGCGCATCAAGGGCGTCGGTGTCGATGAACACCTGCGTCGCATTGTGATTCGGCGTGATGAACTTGTTGTCGCCGATCTCGAGCGTCATGTTGCCGGTGGGATTCACCGGATTGCCATTCAGTTCGAGTCGGGAGAAGCTGCCGGTGGCCGGCGTCGGATCGAAGAAGGGCGCTTCGTTGGCGCGATTGCCGCCGAAGAGATACTCGTCGCCGAACCGTGTGTTGCCCAGCGACGCGGCGAGATTGAGCAGCTGATCGATCTCGGATTTGGTGATGGTGCGCGTCTGCGCGGTCGCGGTGCCGCCGATCTGACCGAGCGCGAGCTCCGACGCGCGTGTGAGCGCATTCGTGAGCTGATTGAGCGCACCTTCTTCCGCTTCGGCCCGGGCGACGCCCGAATCGGCGTTGCGCTTGAACTGCGTGAGCGCGCGCATCGAACTGCCGATACGAACGAGCTCACCGCCGCTGGTCGCATCATCGGAGATCTTCCGGATGCGCACGCCGGACGCAATATCCTCGCGCAATCGATCGATCCCCTGCAGACCGACCTGCAGACGGAGCTTGCTGTTGGTGGTGATGATCGAGTTGGTGACGCGCATCGGAGCCGGGCCGGGCCGGATCGGTCGTCCACGGAAGCGGACGTCCTGCCGGCGGAGTCTTCTATACGAAGGAGTATCGGAACGCATCCGTCGGCCTTGAGCGGCCTCGAGTCGGCCCGGGTGACCTCGGGAGCGGCTGTCGACCGGCCGTCGTCCGCCGGATCACGACGCGGGCACAGAGGCTTTCGCGTTTTGTGATCCATGCGGCTATTTTTGCCGGGTGCGTCTCCGAGAAAGACGCACGGACGCCCGATGCGTCACCCGGCAGGCACGAGCCACACGCTGCCGGCGAACCTGTTTCCCGCCCGCCTGCGCCGCATGGCCACGATCCTGTACGTCGATGACGAAGCCGCGGTCGGCCTGATTCTGGAGGATACCCTCTCCCAGGCCGGTCACACGCCCGTCGGCGCCCGGAGCGTCCCGGAGGCGCTGCAGGTGCTCGAACGGGGCGGGATCGATCTCATCATTTCCGACTACCGCATGCCGGGACTCACGGGGCTGGAGTTCATCCAGCTCCTGACCCGCGAGGGGTATGACATCCCCCTCATCATGCTGACCGGCCACGCCAGCATCGAACACGCGGTGGCGTCGATCAAGGCCGGCGCGATCGACTACATCACCAAGCCGGTGCGTCCACAGCAGCTCGAGCTGGCCGTGGACCAGGCCCTCGAATTCGTGCGCCTCCGGCGGGAGAACGAGGCCCTCCGCAAGGAGGTCATGCAGTTCCGGAACGAGCGGCAGATCATCGGCGACTCGCCAGTCGTGCGGCGCATTCTGCAGACCGTCTCCATGGCGGCCCCCACACGCGCGACCGTGCTGCTGCAGGGCGAATCGGGCACGGGCAAGGAGCTCTTCGCCCGCGCCATTCACGATCAGAGCGAGCGGCGCGACAAGCCGTTCATCAAGCTCAACTGCGCCGCCCTTCCGGAAGGGCTGGTGGAATCGGCGCTGTTCGGGCACGAGAAGGGGGCGTTCACCGGGGCGATCAAGCGCGTGGAAGGCGCCTTCGAGCGGGCCAACCGCGGGACGCTCCTGCTGGACGAAATCTCGGAGATGCGTCTCGACCTGCAGGCCAAGCTGCTGCGGGTCCTGCAGGAACAGGAATTCGAACGGGTTGGTGGAACTACCCCCATCAAGGTGGACGTCCGTATCGTCGCGACCACCAATCGCGACCTGGCCATGGAAGCCGATCACGGGACCTTCCGGCAGGACCTCTACTATAGGTTGTCCACCATCCCGGTTCTGATTCCGCCGCTGCGCGACCGCCCCGAGGACATCCCCGTGCTGGCGCTCCGGTTTGCCATGCGGACCGCCGCCGAGATCGGCAAGAAGATCGAAGGACTTTCGCAGGACGCCCTCGAAGCGTTGCAGCAGTACCCCTGGCCCGGCAATGTCCGCGAGCTCCAGCATGTGATCGAACGTGCGGTCATCCTGACTCCCGATCCCATCATCCAGCCCCATTGCCTCGAAGGGACCCGATTCGGCCTGGCCCATTCGCTGGGCGCGCCGAATATGCGGCCGCGCGCCATCGCCACACCTGGCGCCAGCCCCGTGCTCGCGGTGAGCGGAGCGGCCGCCGCACCCGGCGCGGGTTCCGGAGCGACGCCAACACCGGCCAATGGCGCCATCGCGCTCAGCTCGCTCAATGTGGCGGAAGCCGAGCGGGTCCTCATTCAGCATGCGCTGGCAGCTGCCGATAATAATCGAACGAAGGCCGCCGACCTGCTGGGGATCAGCGTACGCACCCTGCGCAACAAGCTGAACGGTCCGGGCAGCAACTCCGGCCGCGACGGCGACGAAGACTGAGAAGACTGACGAAGGCGCTTCTCCGGAAGCTCACCGCAGGCAACAGCGGCATCTCTTGCCGCTTTCCACGGTTTTTCCGCGTCGGCGATCACACGGCAACTTGGGTCACATGGTGACCGGCATCTTTTTCCTGATTTCCCGCAATTTCCAATGATCCGGATGGAAGGATAACCAGCGGCGGGCGCATCGCTGGTTCCTTGTAACCTCTTACAAATAAATGTTTTACATACACTCGGCGGGTCCGGGTCTCCGTTCACGGATGATCTGGCCCGCCCATTGCTTTTACTGGCACCGGACAGTTCCCCCTTTCTCCGGTACCCATGAAACTCTTCGGACTCATCGAACGCACGAC
The DNA here is from genome assembly GCF_037190085.1 of Gemmatimonas aurantiaca. NCBI lineage: Bacteria > Pseudomonadati > Gemmatimonadota > Gemmatimonadia > Gemmatimonadales > Gemmatimonadaceae > Gemmatimonas > Gemmatimonas aurantiaca. Next base: position 137,862 of record NZ_JBBCJO010000011.1, on the reverse strand, counting down.
GTCGGCGTCGCCACTCAAGGCGGCGCTGGACAAGAGCGTGGACCGTTCGCGAGGGATCGCCGACCGCGTCTCCAAGGCGACGCTGGGCAATGGCGATGGCTTCGCCCTGGAAGCGAAGACCGGGAACGCACAGGCCAACGTCGCCGCGGTCAATGTGGAAGACGAAATGGTGGCCCTGGCGGATGAGCAGCTCCGCTTCCTCGCCACCTCACGCCTGCTGGAAAAGACCTACCAGAGCCTGCGCACCGCCATCAAGGGTGGAGGCGCCGCCTGATGCCCGTGAATCCATCGCGTCCGCTCGCGCTGCTCCCCATTCCGGGACAGTCGCCCGTACGCCCCATGTTCAAATCCATGGGCATCGCGGCCAGCGGCATCTCCGCACAGCGGCAGCGCATGGAAACCATCGCGCAGAACATCGCCAACGCCGACGTCACCCGCGGCACCGATGGCACGCCGTACAAGCGTCGCGAGGTGGTCCTCGAATCGGCCACCGCGCAGAACGCACTGTTCAATCCCGGCAACATCACCGCGCGGACGATGGGCAACCAGAACGTCGCGGGTGCACCGGCCTTCGAAGTGCCCATCACCGATACCGCCCGGACGTTCACCGTGCCCGTCCTGCCGGTCACCGGCGGCGTGGATGGTGTGATGGGTGGTGAATACGGCGTGCGGGTGGCCGGTGTGGCGGAAGACCAGGGCGAGGGCCGTCTCGTGTACGAGCCAGGCCACCCCGATGCCGACGCCAACGGCTACGTGCGCTATCCCGACATCGACACCACGCAGGAGCTCGTGAAGCTCATGGACGCCAAGCGCATCTACGAAGCCAACGCCGCCGTCTTCCAGACGGCCAAATCGATGCTTCGCGCCGCGCTCGACATCTGAACACATGAACACGTCTGAACACCTCGATCTATCGCCTGCATGACGCGGCGGGTCCGGGAATCGGTGTGAGGTCATCCTCTTCCTCCTCCTTCTCCTCTCCGACAGCACATCGGTTCCCGGCCCGCTGCCTCACTTCCTGCGTCACTCTCCGTTTCACTCGCATCACACGCGTCACGCGCTGACAACACCATGAGCGTCAACGGCATCAACCACACCAGTCCTCTCGCCAATCTCGGTTCGCTCACCCGCGCCGAGTCGAATCGGGCGCAGCAGAACGGACAGACGGGCACGGCGCAGCAGGCCGGTCAGCAGGCTCGTGCCGCGCAGGCCGCGACGCTCAAGCCGCAGACGCCCATCGCGGGACAGGCGGCCTCCACGCAGAGCAGCGTGCCTGCCGAAGCACCGGCCGGCACCGATCCGACGCTCTGGAGCGTGCTCACGAGCGAAGAGCGGAACTTCTTCGCGAAGACCGCTGCGCTCGGCCCCCTCACATACAGCCGCATCAAGGCCGCCACGCAGCCCGCACCGCCCGCCGCGCGCGGCGTGCGTCTCGACGTGCGCGCCTGATCGATCCCCGACGTTCCGTCTTCCCCTCCGCTTCCTTCGCGCTCATGCAGACTCGTATCGATCTGATCACCCGCAACCTGCCGCAGTTCGGTCAGGATCGCGGTCCGACGACGCCGGTCCCTGTGGGCACGGGCGAAAACTCCTTCGGCAACACCCTCACGCGTGCGATCAATGAAGTCTCCGATGCGCGTGATCGCGCCGGCGATCTCACGCAGCGCTTCGCCAACGGCGAAAACGTCGAACTGCATCAGGTGATGGCGGCTTCCGAAGAAGCCGGTATCGCACTCGACATGCTCATCGAACTCCGGAACAAGGTCATCGAGGCCTACCGGAGCGTCATCAGCATGCAGTCGTAAGCAGACGCCTCCCTCGTCGCCTTCGCGTCGCTCTCCTCCTCCATGAACTCTCTGCTCGAATCCCTCACCGGCCGACTCGGCGGCGCCCGTCAGGCGATGATCATCGCCGTGGGTGTCCTCGTGACCGCGGCGGTGTTCGGTGTCTCCCGCTGGGCCACCAAGCCCACGATGATCCCGCTCTACGCCGACGTTCCGGTGGAGCAGGTGAAGGCGATGACCGACAAGCTCACCGAGTCGGGCATCCCGTACGAACTCGATCGCACCGGCTCCACCATCATGGTGCAGAGCGCCGATCTGGCGCGTGCCCGCGTGGATCTGGCGGCCGGCGACGTGCCGAACGCCGGCCGCCCCGGTCTCGAACTGTTCGACAAGCCGACCTGGGGCATGACGGACTTCACCCAGAAGGTGAACTACCGTCGCGCGCTGGAAGGAGAACTCGAGCGCACCATCGGCAAGATGAAGGACGTGAAGAGCGTGAAAGTGCACCTCGCCATCGAGGACGATCAGCTCTTCAAGCAGAACGAACGGCCCTCCAAGGCCTCCGTGACGCTGTCGATGAACAACGGCAGCATCCCGCGCGCCGAAACCGTGCACGGCATCGCGAATCTCGTCGCATCGAGTGTGGGCGGTCTCGAACCCGATCACGTCACCATCGTGGACGAGCGCGGCGAGGCGCTCACCATGCAGGACGATGGATCGCTGGCCGGTCTCACGAGCCGGCAACTCGCCGTGCAGCGCGAAACCGAGCAGTATCTCGAGCAGAAGGCCGACAAGCTGCTGTCGAGTCTCGTCGGTACGGGCAATGCACGTGTGCAGGTGTCGGCGTCGATGAACTTCGACAAGGTCGAGCGCACCGTGCAGGCGGTCGATCCCGAACGGCAGGCCATCGCCACCGAACAGAAGGCCGAGGTGACGCCGAGTACGCCACAGCAGGGCGCCGGGTACAGCACCACGGCCACGTCGTACGAGAACACCCACAGCGTCGAGAACTTCACGGGCGCGGTCGGCAACATCAAGAAGCTCACGGTGGCGGTCCTGGTGGCCGATCGTGTCACGCAGGTCGCGCCGGCGATGCCCGCGGTCGCGGATTCTACCGCCGCTGCCGTCGCACCTACCATCACCCCGCGCACGAGTGACGAACTCACGCGCATCGAATCGCTGGTGCGCAATGCCCTCGGTGTGGATTCCGCCCGCGGCGACATGATCTCGGTGGTGAGCGCGCCGTTCGACATGCCGCTGCCGGTCGTCGCCGTGAAGGATTCGACGCCCGCCCCCACGGATCTGCTGGGGCGCATCCAGAGCAACCCCAAGCCCGTGGTCGCGATCGCGGCGTTGGTGGTGCTGCTCGTTCTGGCCCTGGTCACCGTGATTCTGCTGCGTCCCAAGAAGCAGATCGTCGAGGTGCCGGCGGCGCTGTCCGCCGCGGGCACACTGCCGGAGCTGCCCGCCAGCACGCAGATGCAGCAGGCCATGCAGGACGTGGATGAAGAGTATCTCGATCAGCAGGCGCTCCTCGAAGAGCAGCGTCGCCACATCGTGCTGCCGCCGCCGCCGACCACGCCGGAGCGTGAACAGGCCATCGCGACGGTCGATCAGCGTCCCGACGCCGCGATTCGCGTCGTCCGCACCTGGTTGCGTCAATGAGCGCCGGCGGTTCCGCGGTCGCCCTGTCGCGCAATGCCGGCAGCTCCGATCGGTACGCACCCGACCGTCTCACGGGTCGACAGAAGGTGGCCATTCTCTGCATGGCCATCGGCGCCGAACATGCCGCCAAGATCACCGGCGGCCTGCATCCCGAAGAAGCGGAAATCGTCGCGCTCGAGATGGCGCAGCTCGATCGGGTTCCGCAGCCCACGATCGATGCGGTGCTTCTGGAGTGGCTCGAGATCACCCTCGGGGTGGACTCCCTCACCACGGGTGGTGTGGAGTTCGCCAAGGATGTTCTCGAAAAGGCATTCGGTCCGGCCAAGGCCCAGCAGATCCTCAAGCGCATCCAGGGTCAGCTCGCCGACAGCGATCGTTTCGGTCGCCTGCGTCGCGCCGATCCGCAGCAGTTGGGCAATACACTGCGCGGCGAACATCCGCAGACCATCGCGCTCATTCTGGCGCATCTCGACCCGGCGCACGTGGCCGCGATCATCCGCGAATTCGATCCGGCGCTGGGCGGTGAGGTCATGTTCCGCATCGCGCGCATGGAGAAGGTTTCCCCGGAGATGATCTCCCTCGTGGAGCGCGCCATCGGGAACGAAGCGGATCTCGCGTTCTCGCAGGGCATGTCGAGTGTGGGCGGTCCGGCGGCCGTGGCCGCGGTGCTCAACCTCGTCAGTTCCTCGCTCGAGAAGGAAGTGCTCGATCTCGTGGCCGAGAAGGATCCGCATCTCAGCGATCAGATCAAGAACCTCATGTTCGTCTTCGAGGATCTGGCTTCGCTCGACGACAAGTCGCTGCAGCGCCTGCTGCGCGAGGTGGACGTCAAGCAGCTGGCGCTGGCCCTCAAGGCGGCGAGCCCCGATCTCAAGCAGAAGATCATGGGTACCATGTCGCAGCGCGCCGTGGCGGGTCTCAAGGAGGAGATGGAGTTCCTCGGTCCGGTCAAGATGCGCGATGTCGAAGCGGCGCAGACGGATATCGTCTCGAAGGTGCGCGCGCTCGAGGAAACGGGGGAGATCGTGCTGAGTGCGGGTACCGACGATGTCATCGTCTGAGCGCGCGCCCATGCACGCCACACCCTGGGCACTCGACGAATTCCCGGTCGTCGACATCTTCGCGGACGCCGTGTCGATGTCGCCGACGGAACCGGTGTCACCGGCCGCGTCGAGCATCTCGCTGGAACATCTCGAAGCCGATTTTGCCGTGCGTCTCGCGGCCGAACGCGCCCGTATCGAAGCCGACGCGTATGCCCGCGGGCGCGCCGACGGCGAGCGAGCGGCACGCGCCACGCTCGAGGAAACGATCGCGCACACCACGGGCGCGCTGAACGAAGCGGTGCTTTCGGTGCAGATGCACGAAGCCCGCTGGCTGAGCAACGCCGAGGAGAACATCGCGGCCCTGGCCGTGCTCGTGGCCCGTCATGTGGTGCAACGGGAGATCGTCGGCGACCCCTCGTTCGTCAGCGATCTCGTCATCAAGGCGCTCACGCAGTATCCGGTGGACGAAGAGATCACCGTGCGCATGCACCCCGACGATCTGGCCGTCTGCCGTCCCGTACTCGATCAGGTGACGGGATCCGGCCTGGGGGCCGGTGTACGCACCCTGCGCTGGCTCCCCGATCCCAACATCCAGCGGGGCGGCTGTCTGACCGAAGGCCGCGAACGCATCATCGACGGCCGAGTCGATACGTCCCTCGAGCGTGCGTATCGCATGCTGGCGGGGATCCAGGCGTGACGGTGGCGATGAAGACTCCCACCTACAACACCGCGTTGACCGACTCCGAATCGGCGCTCGACGTGCTCACCGACCGACTGGGTCGCGCCGAGCGGTTTGCACCGTACGGTCGGGTCACCCGCGTGGTCGGCCTGGTGGTCGAGGCCACCGGCATCGATGTCGGTCTCGGTTCACTGTGTCGCATCACCAACCACGCGCGCGACCGTTCGGTGCTGGCCGAGGTCGTGGGATTCAATGAACGGCATGTGCTGCTCATGCCACTCGGTGAACTGGACGGATTGCATGCCGGGGCCAGCGTGCAGCCCCTCGGCCGCACGTTCGGTGTGGATGTGGGGCCCGGTCTGCTGGGTCGTGTCCTCAATGGCCTCGGCCATCCCATCGATGGCAAGGGCAAACTCGATACGATCGAGCGGGTGCCGCTCTCGGCCGAGCCGCCCAATCCGCTGCAGCGCGAAACGATCGATCGCCCGATGGAAACGGGTGTCCGTGCCATCGACGGCCTCCTGACCATTGGCCGCGGCCAGCGTGTGGGCATCTTCGCCGGTTCCGGCGTGGGCAAGAGCACGATGCTGGGCATGATCGCGCGACATGCCCAGGCCGATGTCAATGTGATCGCCCTGCTGGGTGAACGGGGCCGTGAAGTGCGGGAGTTCCTGGAGAACTCCCTGGGCGCCGAGGGGCTCGCGCGCTCGGTCGTGATCGTGGCGACGGGCGATCAGGCAGCGCTCGTGCGTGCGCGTGGCGCGCTCGTGGCCACGGCCATCGCCGAGTACTTCCGCGATCAGGGCAAACAGGTGCTGCTCATGGTGGATTCGGTGACACGCGTGGCGATGGCCTGGCGCGAGATCGGGCTGGCCACCGGTGAGCCGCCCACCACCAAGGGATACCCGCCATCGGTGTTCGCCAATCTTCCGCGCCTGCTGGAGCGGGCCGGCAACGGCGACCGCGGCGGCATCACGGGCATCTACACGGTGCTGGTGGACGGCGACGATTTCAACGAACCGGTGGCCGATGCCGCACGATCGATTCTCGACGGCCACATCGTACTGACCCGGCGACTGGCCGCGCAGAATCACTTCCCCGCCATCGACGTGCTCGACTCGAAGAGTCGTGTGAAAGACCACATCACCAACGACGTCCAGCGACGCAGCGGCAGCGCGATGCTTCGTCTCGAAGCCGCGTATCGCGAGAAGGAAGATCTCATCATGGTGGGCGCGTACCAGAAAGGGAGCGACCCCTACGTGGACGCGGCCATCGTCTATCGGCACAAGGTGCTTGAGTTCCTTCAGCAGCGTCCGGACGAGATCTCCCACTACGGTGACACCTATCAGGCGCTCAACGACATCGCGGAAGCGATCGAAGCGTCGGTGAAGAGGCGCAACTGATGTTCCGGTTCCGTCTGCAGCGGCTGCTCGAATTGCGCGAACAGCATGAACAGGCCAAGGCCCGTGAACTGGCCTCCGCCCGGGACGTCGCCGACCGCGCCACCGAGGCGCGTCTTGCCCTGCAGAACCTGAAGGCCGATTCACAGGCCCAGCTCCACGCCGCGACCGGCATGACGGCGCGTATCGGACACCTGCAGCAGCTCGGCACCACGCTCGCTTCGCTCGACGAGCGCTTGCTTGTCGCGGGCGATGCCGTGAAGCAGGCCGACGCCGGCGTGCGTCAGGCACAGGAGTTGCTTGAAGAAGCGGCACGCGACCGCCGTGTGCTGAACCGACTCAAGTCCAGACATGCCGATGCGTGGCGCGCGGATGAAGCCCAGCGCGACCGGGCACAGATGGACGAAGTGGCACTGATGCAGTTCGCCCGCAAACAGGATCAGCAGGCTCCGTGCTCCGGTGACACCACCGAGAGCGCTCCCCCTCGTGATGGATCGACCCGATGAAGCAGTTGCTCATTCCCATTGTCGTTGGACTGCTGGCCGGCCTGGGTGGCGGCTCAGGGTACGCGTATATGCGGGCGTCGGCGAAGTTTGCCGCCGACTCGGCACATTTGGCTGACAGCCTGAAGAATCATCCGGCCGATTCGTCGAAGATGGGCAACGAACACGCCGGGGCCGGTCATGACGAACATGCGACCGGTGATTCGACCACCGCACCGGCGACTGAAGCACCCGCCAGTCACGACAGCACGGCCGATGATGTCACGCTCACGCCGGCCGACAGCATTCGCGCACTCGAATCGGCGCGCGCGGCGTTGCGCAAGGAACGCGGGATCGCGAGCCCCGTTGGCAAGACAGCAGCTGCGACCGGCAAGACGGCGGGTGCGACCACGGGTCACGGTGCGCCCCCCAATACCGCGCCGTCGGCCACGCCGACGGCGTCGGGAACACTGAAAGCCGCGACGGCCGGCAAGGGCGATGCGAAGCCCGCCGATACTCATGATGCCGCGTCTCCGACATCCACGGCCACACCGGCTTCGTCGACCGTGCCTTCCAGTACGGCCTCCGCGGCGGCCCTCGTGAAGAGCGCGCGCGATGCCGCCCTGAACACGCCGATGCCCGAACAGCGATTGGCGAAGATCTTCAGCGCCATGTCGGCCAAGGATGCCGCGAAGGTGCTCGATCAGATGACGGATGCGGATATCCGCGGCATCCTGGCGTCGATGAATGATCGGCAGGCGGCCGCGATTCTCACGGCATTGCCGGCGGCCCGTGCCGCGGCCATCACGAGAGCGGGCACCAAGCCCGCGGCAACACCATGAGTCCCATGGATGTGTCCTGGGCCGTGAATCGACCGGCCCCCGAACGGACGGCAACCCGTGTGAAAGAGCGCGACACGGCGCGCCCATCGGAACGGAACGGTATCCGCGAGGATGAACGTGACCGCACCGAGGAGGCCGGGAAGCCACACAGGGTTTCCCGGTCGGAGTTCTCCGCCCTGCTGGCATTGCTGGCCGGCGCGGGTCCCCTCGTGCGCCAGGATCTCATCGAACAGTTGCCGGAAGACGCCGCATCGCTGGTCGATCGCCTTCTTACAACCGAAGGGCATGCCGGGAGCGATGTCTCTGTCGACGCATGGTCTGCATCCGGCACGTCCGGAGATGCGGCGCCGGCGGACGCGGCCTCGTCTCAGGGTGCGCTCGTGCGGATGGCGGGTGATGACCGGCCTTCGGACGTGATCGATCTTGCCGCCTACGCACGCACCGCCTATGCGCGTACGACGCATGCACGGACTGCGCATGCGCAGTCGACGCAGGGAGATGATACGGTGGAAGTGCCACGCACCTCGTCCAGCGATATGACCGGCGCCATTGCCGACACGACATCGCGTTCCATGACGGACACGAACCGCGGCGACGAAGCCGACGTGCAGCGGACAAGAATGCTCGATGCGCTGTCGCGGGTCTCTTCCCGCCGGAGTGCGTCGGTCGAGCAACTGCTGGCCATCGGCGATGCGAAAGGCGCGGATGCCCGTGCGGCGCTCGATGCCCTGCTGGCCCAGGCCGGCACACCTGCGGGCGCGCGACTGGCTGCCCGGGCGATCATGAGTCGCACCAATGCCAGTCTGCTCGGAGTGGACGAGACCTCCTCGAATCTGTCGGCGCTCGAGACCCTTGCCGCACAGCGATCGGGCGCGTCGGACAATCCGGATCTCGCCGCGCTCCTCGCGATGGCTGGCAATGCGCCGGCGGGACGGGCGACGAACGGTGCGTCGGGCACGGATGTCACCGCACCGGTGAAAGCCCTGGATGGCCTCGATCCCGATCTGCGCGCACGTGTCGAGCGTGTGGTCGAACGCATGAAGAACGAATACGGTCACGACGTGACCGTCGTGGAGACGGTCCGTTCGCAGGAACGACAGGACTGGCTGTACGAGCAGGGACGCACCCGCGAAGGATCGGTCGTGACGTGGACGCGCGACTCCGCACACACGCATGGCGAAGCGGTCGATGTCATCATCGATGGCAGTTATCAGAACGCCGCCGGCTTCGCCCGTCTGCAGCGCATTGCCCGTGAGGAGGGATTGCGCACGCTCGGCATGAAAGATCCGGGACACCTCGAGCTCGCGCAGCGCAGTGCCTCGTCACGCACCACGACGCAATCCGCCGCGAACACAAACGACCCGGCAGGAGCTGCCGGCGTGGCACGTGTTGCCGGCGTGGCTTCCGTGGCAACGGTTGCGCGAGTCGCCGATGCGCAGAGCACATCCAGTACCGGCGTCGGCAACATCCAGACGCTCGCCGCGCAACAGACCGGACGCGACAGTCACAACATGTCGAACAACCGGGATGGCGCGCAGAGCGAGCGACAGAGCACATCGTCACGCAGCGAGCACCGGCGCAGCGAGGCGCTCAGCGGCAACACCGACACGACGCTGCCGTTCGGTGCGGCATCGATGAGCGGCCCCACGAATGGCGCGACGACGGGCACGGAGCGTGCATCGAGCGTTTCTCCGACAGCCGGCAGCGACCAGGCGCAGCGTGTGTCGGACATCCAGCAGATGCGCGCCGATGCGCCGGCCGGACCGCTCGCCCGCATGACGCTCAACGTCGACAACGCCAATGGCACGCAGGAGAAAATCACGGTCGATCTGCGCGGCAACACCGTGAGCACGCACATCTCCACGGATGCCGCCACCGCCGATCGGCTGCGGCTGCGCACGGCGGAGTTGCAGGATGCGCTCGGACGGCATGGGCTCGACGGCGACACCGTACGCATCAGCGGCGCCCGCACCGAGACGACGGATCCGTCGCGCGTGGCGGGCCTCGATCGGGATCCGCTCAAGACGTTGACCACCGCCGCTTCGTCGGGCGAGGGCACGGCGAACGGACAGGGTGGTGGACAGCGGGATCGTGCGACGGGAGAACGTCAGCGCGAGTGGCAGCAGGATTCATCGCGTCGGGAGCAGGCTTCGGAAGCCCGCGACGACCGGCAAGAGCAGCAGGGACGGCAGCGCCGTCCGAACTTCTTCCTCGGGAACGAGTGATGATCGCCGACGTACGCAACAGCTACAGCTCGATGTTCAACACGACATCGAACACCGACGGCACCAACTATCCGGAGCCCCCGGTCGGCGCGGCCGAGCCGTCGCCGGAACGCACCCTGCCCACCAATCCGAAAGGCATGGGGCGCGACGAATTCCTCAAGATGCTCGTGGCGCAGCTCAAGAATCAGGATCCGCTCAATCCGATGGACGGCAAGGACATGGCGGCGCAGCTCGCGCAGTTCTCCACCGTCGAACAGCTCCTGAAGATGAACGAGTCGCTGGACGCGCAGAAAACGGCGACCGGCGAGATGAAGGACGCGATCGTCTCGCTCGAGGCGACCCAGAACGAGCGCGCGGACGAACTCGCGCAGCTTATCGAAGGGCAGATGGCGATGGCCACGGTCGGCAAGGTCGGCGTCACGACGGGCAACACGGCGTTCGTCGACAAGGATGGCACCGGCCAGATCGTCGTGGATACCGGATCGCTGGAAGGCACCGGCCGTATCACCATGATCAACAGCAAGGGTGAGGCCGTCGGTCAGGCGGTGGTCGGTCATGTGAAAGCCGGACAGTCGTCGTTCAACGTCGGCGACTACGAGTGGGATCCGCCACTCGAACCGGGGCAGTACACGTACAAGTTCGACGTCGCAAAGGATGGCGGCCTGTTTCAGAGTGCCAAGACGTACACGGTCGGTCGGATCACCGGCATGAAGTACGAGAATGGCTACCCCATGATGATCATCGGCGACGCATTGCAGGTCCCGATGTCCCAGCTCATCCAGATCCGCGCCTGATTCCTTCCCGATCGCGACCTGACTCCGAGGACCCAACCAGATGCTTCGCTCTCTCTATGCCGGCGTGTCCGGCCTGCGCAACAACCAGGTGCGCATGGACGTCATCGGCAACAACATTGCCAACGTCAACACCGTCGCCTTCAAGGCGGGCCGCGTCACCTTCAAGGAGGGCTTCGCGCAGCTCCTGCAGGGCGCCAGCCGTCCGCCCGGCGATCAGGGTGGTATCAATCCCATCCAGATCGGCCTCGGCATGCAGATCGGTTCCATCGACCAGATCTTCAACCAGGGCAATCTCGAAACGACCGGTCTGAACACCGACGTCGCGATCCAGGGTGACTCGTTCTTCGTGGTGCGCAAAGGCAATCAGAGTTTCTACACACGCGCCGGCAACTTCCAGGTGGATGCGCTGGGTCAGCTCGTCTCACCCGCCAACGGTTTCATCGTGCAGGGCCGCATGTATGAGAACGGCATGCTGCAGGACGGGATCCAGGACGTCCGTCTTCCCTTCGGACAGAAGGTCTCGGCGCGGCCGACCACGGAAATGAAGCTGGCCGGCAACCTCAATGCGTCGTCGCCGGTGTTCCAGGGCGACTTCAACGATCCGCTCGACCGCGCGCTGCCGATCAACGAGAAGGCATGGACGGAGACGCAGATCGGTGTGTACGACTCGCAGGGCACCAAGCACGACGTGAAGCTCCAGATGTGGAAGACCGGCCCCAATTCCTGGGACTGGCGCATCGATCCCATCGCCTCGGCGCAGACGTTCGACGTGCAGACCGACGGCAACTCGCCGCCGAGCGACATTCCGCTGCCCACCCCGCCCTCGGGCTACGAGATTCTGCCGGACAATGTCCGCGTGTACAGCGCCACCGGCGTGGAATACAACAACCCGGGCGACTACTCGTTCTCCGCGGGTCCGCCGCCGGCGGTGCAGTTCACCGCCAATATGCCGATCAATTCGCAGATCAAGATCGGCTACTTCATGAGCCCCGACACGGCCACCACGAGCGAGAACAGCGGCACGTTCACGTTCGACAACGCGGGCCTGCTCAACACCAACATCAGTGCCACGCTGAACTTCGCCGTGCCCGGCGCCAATCCGGTGCGCATCGACCTGGTGCTGGGTGGTGGGGTGAACGGCCTGACGCAGTTCGCCTCGACGGCCTCGACGGCCGTGCTGCGCGACCAGAACGGGTATACGGCCGGCACACTGCAGAACTTCTCGATCGACCGCTTCGGCCTGATCACGGGGTTCTTCACGAACGGCACCACGTCGCCGCTCGCCCGCATCGTACTCGCCGACTTCAACAACCCGAGCGGTCTGCTGCGCATCGGCGACAACATGTACCAGGAGTCGGCCAACTCCGGCGGCGCCGTGCTGGGCTTCGCCCTGGAAGGGTCGCAGTCGCAGCTCACCTCGGGTGCGCTGGAAATGTCCAACGTCGACCTGGCGCAGGAGTTCACGAACATGATCGTGGCCCAGCGCGGCTTCCAGGCCAACGGCAAGGTGGTCAGCACCTCGGATGAAATGCTGCAGGAACTGATGACCATCAAGCGGTAATGATCTGACTGGCTGACCGGACGCCGCCCCGGCATGGGGCGGTGTTTCCGGCCGGCAGGCGACGTACGGCGCGTCCATCGCGCACATCGAATGTCCCGGCACTTTCTGCCGGAAATTGCGGACACTGTCGGTATTTGCCGGGCCCCCGCCGGCCTCCACGGCCCGTTCTCATCGAACAACAAATTCTGCAAGTCGTTTCACCACTTGCACTTACATGCGGAATCCCGGCAACGGATTTCCGTGGCACACAGACTGCTTTTCCTGCGGGCGACGTCTCCACTCTATCGCCCTCTGTTTATGTCCAGCGAACAGCCACAAGCCGCCGAAGCCGCTCCGTCCAAGCCCAAGCTCCCGCTCCTGATCGGGATGGTGGCCGTTGGACTTGCCGTGGGTGGTGGCACCGGTGCCGCCGTGCTCGGTCCCATGGCCGCCAAGAAGATGGGCAAAGCCACGCCGGTGGTGGCAGCCGACAGTGCCGCTGAAGGCGAGGCCGGCGGAGAACATGGAGCCCCCGCGGAGGGTGGGCATGGCGGGGAGGGCGCCAAAGGCGGTGGAGCGGCAGAAGTCCTGCTGCTCGAGAATCTCGTGCTCAATCCGGCGGGCAGCGGGGGCAGTCGTTTCCTCCTGCTCACGGTCGCGATCGAAGCGGGCAAGCCGCCCGCGCTCGAGCAGTTCAAGGCCCGCGATGCGGAGCTCCGGGACATCGTGCTCACCGCCCTGGGCACGAAGACGGTGGATCAGCTCACCGACATCACGCAGCGCGACCAGTTCAAGAGTGAACTGCAGGCCGCCGTCGACGCGCGTTTCGGCAAGCAGTCGGTGAAGCGGCTCTACTTCCCGCAGTTCGTCGTCCAGTAACCCGGTTCGCTTTCCCGCGCGCTCGCCTACTCCGCTCACGCTCATGACTTCGGAAACGCTCAGTCAAACCGACATCGATCGCCTGCTTGGCGGCACCGCGCGTGGTCTGCCCACGGCCGCCGTCGGTCTCGATGTACAGGTGTACGACTTCCGGCGTCCGCATCGCGTCTCCAAGGAGCGCCTGCGGACTCTCGAAGCGATGTACGAGCGCCTCGTGAAGGGGCTCGAAGCGTGGCTCATCTCCCGCGTGCGCGGGCAGATCGAAGTCCGTCTGCAGAGCGTGGAGCAGTTCTCCTTCGGCGAGTTCACGCTCTCGCTGCCGATGCCCTGTTCGTCCTACATCTTCGACATCGCCGGCACCGGACAGAAGGGTGTGATCGATGTGGGACCCGAATTCAGCACGTACATCGTCGATCGCCTGTTCGGCGGTGAAGGCACGGGATCGGCGCTCACCCGCGCGCTCACGCCCATCGAACGCATGGCGGTGCGCAACGTCGCCGACAAGATCACGGCACTCCTGCAGGAGATCTGGCAGGATCATGTATCGATGGATCTCAACATCACGGGCTTCGAATCGTCGCCGGAAATCCTGCAGGTGGTCAACCGCGAGGATCCGGTGCTCGTGGCCAATGTGGAAGTGAACACCGGCAGCGTGAGCAGCCTGTTGTTGCTCTGCCTGCCGTTCTCCGTGCTCGACAAGTTCTTCACGTCGAGCGGTCAACAGCGACTCGCGTTGCTCAGCACCAACGAGCAGGAGCGCGATCTCACCCGGCAGCGCAGCGAAGCCGCCCTGCGCGCCACGAAGGTGCCGTTGATCGCCCGTCTTCCCGACTTTCAGCTGTCGATGCGCGATCTCGCGCAGGTCACCGAAGGGAGTGTCATCCCGACGGCCATCCCGAAGGACGCGCGCGTGCTCATTCGCGCCGGCACGCAGGAACGCTTCATCGGCCACGCCGGCCGCGTGAACGGCAATCTCGCGGTACGCATCGTCGATGCGCTCCCCACTGCTCCGACCCCCGACTCCCGGACCTCCGCATGAATCCCGCCGAAATCGACGCTCTCGTCGCCAGCGCCCAGGCGGCCAAGGCAGCCGGGCAACCGATCTCGTCGCTCAAGGAAGAGACGGTCGCCGCGCCGCCCCAGGCCCGCGCCCCGCAGCTCACCGATTTCGAGCAGACGATGCTGGGCACCACCGAAGTGCCGATCGGCATCCTGCTCGATCTCACCCTGCCCGTGTCCATCGAGCTCGGGCGTACGAGCATGACGGTGCAGGAGATCCTGCGCCTGGGCCGCGGTTCGGTGATCCAGCTCGACCGGCTCGCCGGTGAACCGATCGACATCTATGTCGGCGATCGGCGCTTCGCGGAAGGCGAAGTGGTGGTCCTCGGCGAACACTTCGGCGTCCGCATCACGCGGGTGCTGGCCAACCCGGCCGCGGCCGGCGCCGCCAACGCGGCCTGAGGACGATCCGATGATGACCGATACGATGTTCACCGATACCGTTCCGCCGACCACCTGATCGCCTTCGATGCTGATCGCCGGACTGGGCGTCGTCGCCGCGCTTGCTTTTGTACTGGGCCTGGGAGCCCTGTGTCTCTATGCGCTCAGGCGCTGGGGCACGGGCGCGCTGGGCGTACGCATGCGGGTGCCGGTGGAAGTGGTGCAGCGTGTGCCGCTCGGCCCCAAGACCGGGTTGGCCGTGGTGCGGGTGGGCGAGAAGGTGATGGCGCTCAGCGTGGGCGAGGGCGGCGTGCATCCACTGTTCGAACTGGATGAAGCCGACCGGCAACGCGTGATCGCCACGAGCAAGGTGCCACAACCGCACATCTCGAGTGCGGAAGCATCGGCGGCATTTGCGGTCGCGTCCTCGGCAGCCGCGCCTGTTGCAGCGGCACCGCTTTCGATCGCGGCCTTTGCACCGACGGAAACCGCGGAGGTGCCGCGTTTCCTCACGGCACCGATGACGACCAGCGCCGGCACGCCCAACACGTACGCGCCGCAATCGGGGCGTCAGGCCGATCGCGATTTTCGCGCGATGCTCGGTGTGTCGTTGAGTGGAGCCACGCGCCTGGCGGTGTTCGCCGTGGCGATGATCACCTTCGCGGCGCCCGTCCTGCATGCGCAGGGGGCACAAGCCACAGGGACACAACCGCCGGCCGTACAACCGGCCGTGCAACCGCCGGCCGTACAGCCGCCGGCGGCTCCCGTGGCGCCCGCAGGGGCCGGCACGCAGACCGCACGACCGGCGTCGGCGGCCGCGACGCCCGCGCTGCAATCGCCCGCCGCACCGCGCACGCTCGATGCACCGCCCCTCGTGCCGGCCAACCGTCGGGGTGGCAGCACGCGCGGCGCCGCGGCAGGTGCGCGCAATGACATCACGAACGCCACGGCCAAGGCGCAGCTCTCCACGACGCCGACCGCGCAGCCCCGCACCGGCAACGGCGCGGCCACCACGAACCGTGGCACATCGGCGCCGCGTGCGATGTCGCAGATGGTGACCACGCCAGCGCAGGAGCCGAACAATCAGGCTTCGGCCGCCACACCGGCACCCATCGCGGCCGACGACGCCATCATGCGCATGATGCCGCAGATGGACGTCAAACTTGGCGGCAGCGGCGAAGACGGCGGTCTGCGCCTGAACGGCACCGTGGGCATCGTGGTGATGATGGGGCTGCTCACGCTGCTCCCCACGCTGCTGCTGATGATGACGGGCTTCACCCGCATCCTCATCGTGCTGCACTTCCTCAAGCAGGCGATGGGTACGCAGACCGCTCCGCCGGGCCAGTTGCTCGCCGGCATGGCGTTGCTGCTCACCGGTTTTGTCATGGGTCCCACGTTGAGTGAGGTGAATCGCACCGCGATCACGCCGTGGCTCGATGGACAGATGACGCAGGTCGAAATGATGAAGACGGGTGTGAAACCATTCAGGACCTTCATGCTCAAGCAGACACGCCCGTCGGATGTGGAGACGTTCGTGAGGTTGAGCCGCATGGACCGCCCGAATACGGTGGACGATGTGCCATTGCATGTGTTGATGTCGGCATTCGTGGCCAGTGAACTGCGCACGGCGTTCCAGATCGGGTTTGCGATCTACCTGCCGTTCATCATCATCGATGCCGTGGTTGCGTCGGTGCTGATGAGTATGGGCATGTTCATGCTGCCACCGGCGATGATTTCCCTGCCATTCAAGTTGTTGCTGTTCGTCCTGGTCGACGGCTGGAGCCTGACCATCACGAGTCTGGTGCAAAGCTTCAGATAACACCAACGGTCTTCAGGAATGAGAGGAGCATCTATTGATCTCCTCCCTGACCCGCTCCCTCCTGCTCCCTCTTGAAATATTGACGCCGTGGAATTGGCACTCTCCGGATGACGCACCACCGTCCCTCGCCCCCGGGAGCGTCATCCGGACACACTCGGCGCCACCGCGTCATGGATATCAAGAGGAAGCAGGAAGGAGCTGATCAGGAAGCAGATCGATAGCAACCGCCCTACGGCCTCGCCTTGAGAACGAGCTCCCTCGCGGTGCTCGAATACGAAATCAACACCACGTTGCCCGCATGCACCGCGAGTGTCGTATCCAGCGACACCACCTCGGGCAACGCCTCCGCGCGTCGGGTACGCCGTTCCTGCGCCTCCCGCGTTTCCCGGTCGGCGGCGCCCACACCCTCGGCGGTCTGATCACCGGCGCTGTCGGGACGCACCTCGGCGTCGATCCGCCGCAGTGTCACTGCCAGACGCTGCTCGCCGGGTTCGAGTCCGTATTCGCGGAACAGATGCATCGGCCGGTCATGACGCAGTCCGCTGCCGCGTACGGTGTCCGATGCCACGGGCTGCCCGTTCACCGAGAGCGTGAGCAGATACCGCGCGAAACGGCCCTCGCATTCCCAGCGCAGTCGCATGTGCTGCGGTCGTTCCGCGAGTTCCGCATCGGTGAGTCGTCGGCACTGCTCGATACGCTCGGGGCGCGCCGACCATGAGAGTCGGAGCACCGACCGTCCCTTCGATGCCACGGGCAGCGACGTGAGCGACAACGCGCGCAGGGCCAGCAGGCCGAACGCCGCGACCACCACACCGATGGCACCACGCACCCACGAGACGCGCGACATCAGTTCTCCTCCATCGGCACGGGCTCGCAGATGGCGCCGAGTGGATCGTCGAGGGTATCCGGGGAGCGATGATCGTACGCATCGAGTCGTGCGGTGAATGCCGTCCACGCGGCGAGGGTTCCGGCGAGATCTCCGGGGGCCATCACCGCGGTGGCCACGCGGGTCCGGTCCACACGTGCCTGCAGTTCGGCTTCACGGTCGTTGTACAGCCGTTCATGCAGCCACTTGGGACCCTCACGTCCGCGGCAATCGCGCGGCGGACAGGTGAAGACCATGACACCCGGTGAGCCGGCACGCAGACTGAGTTCGATCACCGACGTGTGCAGGTTGCCCGCGCAGGGAACGAGGCGCACCTCGGCGTTGTGCTCGCGCAGCGGCGTCAGATACTCCGGCGCGGCATGCTCACAGCAGATGGCCACGGGCCGCCATTCGCGCGGCTCCGGTGCGATGTGGAGCGCGCGCACCTGGATGATCTGATCGCGGCCCGTGTGCCCCGCCGGGCCGACGCCCATGGGCGCGCACGAACCCGCGCAGATGCCGCACGACACGCAGCGTGATGGATCCACGCGGGCCACCAGCGCCGACTGCGCGCCATGCGCCCCCTCGCGCGGAATCATCGTGATCGCTTCCCACGGACAGTCCTGCGGACACTGGTTGCATCCGGTGCAGTAACGCTCGTCCACGACACTGGGCGTCCATCCATCCGTGCGGGGACGGCGCGTGAACAACGGCACACTCAGCGCGAGACCGAACGTGCCGATGGCACCGGCCCAGGCCACCCACGGTGGCAGACTGTTCGCCCACGGCAGCCAGAACGCGAAGAAGAGATCCACCGGCGCGCGCTGATTCACCGACAGCAGCGACGCCTCGGGGGCGAGCGGCGCGGGGAAGAACAGAGCCAGCGCCAGCAACGCTCCACCCATGCCGTACATCAGCACACGTGGTGGAAACAACGTGGGGCGCGCGATGTGCGAGAGATGGACCCACAATCCGGCTCCCACACCCAGCGGCAACGCGATGTGCAGGAAGAGATTGATGAAGAAGAATGCGCTGGGAATGGGCTGATCCCCGGCGAAGATCCTTCGCACCGGTTCACTGAGCACGGGCAGCGCATCGAACAGCCGCGCGCCCCCCACGGCGAGTTCCGCGCCGAATGTATCCCACACCAGCACATAGCCCGTCCATCCACTCACGAACAGCATGACGAACAGCACCACGCCGGATGTCCAGGCCAGTGCCCGTCGTCCCCATGATCGCGCCTGCGCGAAGAGCCGCCACGCATGCAGGACCGCCGCGACGATCATCGCATCCGACGCGAAGCGATGCAGCGAGCGGATCCAGCGCCCGAGCACGACATCGTCGTGCAGGCGCGCCACCGACTGCCACGGGGTGCCCACCCGATAGAAGACCAGCAGGTACAACCCGGTGACGATGAGCAGCACGAGCAGGGCCACCACCAACGTGCCTGTCTGATGCAGGACGTTGTACCGCCATCCATACAGGCGGGTGACGGCGGCATCCGCGGCGCGGAGCAGACGTGCGGCGAGACGTTCCAGAGAGCGCATGAGCGACCGCGTACGTGAACGCATAAAGGAAATCCCTACTGCGGGATATCTAGTGCAATACCAGTATGACACAATCATGTTTTCGTGGCGATCCGTGCCACGTCATGCATGACACGTTTACGCATGTGGATATCAGGAATCCACACCATTCCCACCTTCACATCCTGAGAGCGTCATGGACGACTCACCCCATACCGGCGAACCGGAAGCACCGCCGTTGATGCAGCGCTTGTTCGACAACGTCTTTCTCCTGCTCGTGCTGGGGATCGTCGTGATGATGGTGGTCTACACCGGCTGGGGCATGTGGGAGATCCTCACGATGCCAACCGGCACACTGCCGTGAGGAATCCATGCTGACCAAGGTGCATTCCGGACTCGACCCGGTCCCGGGCGTCTGGTGGAAGCCGGCGCACAAAGCCGAGAAGGTGTGGGTGGCGATCTCGTTCGCCTGGTGCATGGTGCTCTTCGCGATGATGCCGCTGTGGCACTGGAAGGGCGGCCAGAATCCTTCGGGCATCCGGCGCCGCGTCGAGCCTGCGAAGTTCTACGCGCGCACGATGGAGTTCGCCGCGCAATACAAAGTCGGCGACGATCGTGGCATCCCCATCGTCGCGCCGCCCCCCGGCGCGGAGGTCTATCTCGTCGGCATGACGTATCAGTGGTATCCCATCCTGCAGTTGCAGGCCGGCGCCACATACCGCCTGCACATGTCCTCGCTCGATGTGAACCACGGATTCAGCCTCTATCCGCTGAACGTGAACTTCCAGGTCGTGCCGGGCTACGACTACGCGCTGCAGGTCACGCCCACGGCCACCGGCGATTTCCGCATCATCTGCAACGAGTTCTGCGGGATCGGTCATCACACGATGGTCGGTCGGGTCATCGTGGTGGACGAACAGGGTCGACCGGTCGCCGACAACGCGCAGGCCACGCTTCGCCATGAGGAGGACGAATGAGCACCGTCGCTCCTGTCTCTGCTTCGGCACCGGCGTTTCCGCATCGGATCTGCCCGGTCACCGGACGCGTGGTGGCCAGTGCCGCCGAGCCGCTCATCAAGGCGAACGCCGTCGTGGCGGTGGTCTCCCTGCTCATCGGAGCGGTGGCCGCCCTGCTGCTGGTGCTCACCCGCTGGCAGGCCGTGCATCTGCTCCCCGCCGAATGGTACTACCGCATCCTCGGCGTGCACGGCATGAACATGCTGATCTTCTTCATCATCTACTTCGAGATGGCGGTGCTGTGGTTCGCGGCGACGATTCTGCTCAACAGTCGCCCGGCCGCTCCGAAACTCGGCTGGTTCAGTTTCGGGCTGATGCTGAGTGGGACACTGCTGGTGGAGTGGGTGCAGTGGTCGGGCCGTGCCGATGTGCTGTTCACGTCCTATCCGCCACTCAAGGCGCATCCGGGGCTGTATCTCGGCGTGATTCTCTTCGCGGTGGGCGCGCTCATCGTGTGCGGACAGTTCTTCGCCACGCTGGTGATCGCCAAGCGGGAGAAGACCTACGAAGGATCCATGCCGTTGGTGGTGTACGGCGCGATGACGGCGGCCATCATCGCCGTGATCACGCTGCTCCATGGCGCGATGATCTACATCCCCACGTTCCTGTGGAGTCTGGGGCTCATCAAGAGCGTCGATCCCGAGATCTACCGCATGCTCTGGTGGGCGCTCGGCCATTCGTCGCAGCAGATCAACGTGGCGGCGATGGTGGCGGTGTGGTATCTGCTCGCCGCGCTCACCGTTGGCGGTGTCGTGCTGAACGAGAAAGTGAGCCGCTCGGCGTTCGTGCTCTACATCCTGTTCATCTCGATGGCGTCGGCGCACCACCTGCTGGTCGATCCGGGCTTCGGTCCGGCCTGGAAGATCGTGAACACGTCGTACTTCATGTACATGGCCGTGCTGGCCTCCATGATTCACGGCTTCACCGTGCCGGCCGGTATGGAGCTGGGCATGCGCCTGCGCGGGTTCACCGACGGCTTGTTCGGGTGGCTGCGACGCGCCCCATGGGGTGACCCGGGATTCAGCGCGATGGTGTTCAGCGTGGTGGTGTTCGGTTTCGTGGGTGGCATCACCGGCGTGACCATCGGCACCGAGCAGATCAACATCATCGCGCACAACACCATGCGCATCCCGGGACACTTCCATGCCACGGTGGTGAGCGGCACGGCCATGGCGTTCATGGGCGCGACATACTACCTGCTGCCGCTGGTATTCCGGCGAAAGGTCGCGTTCTGGGGACTGGCCAAGGCGCAACCGTACCTGTTCGCGATCGGCATGCTGCTGCTGTCCATGGGCATGACGTTCGCCGGCAGCTTCGGGGTTCCGCGGCGGCACTGGGATGCCTCGTTCTCGCAGGCGCTGTTCGATGTGCAGTTCAATCCGGCGGTGGACATCACGCTGGCCGTGATGGGCATCGGCGGCATTCTGGCCGTGACCGGTGCGTTCAGCTTCATCGCCATCGCTGTGAAGTCGGTGTTCTTCGGCGAAGCCATCACCACTGTGGAGACCGGCAAGGCCATTGCCGGCATTCCGCAGGGACTCACCAATCCGCCGGTGCACGCGGCCAACGTCGACGAGATC
Source organism: Gemmatimonas aurantiaca (assembly GCF_037190085.1). Taxonomy (NCBI): domain Bacteria; kingdom Pseudomonadati; phylum Gemmatimonadota; class Gemmatimonadia; order Gemmatimonadales; family Gemmatimonadaceae; genus Gemmatimonas; species Gemmatimonas aurantiaca. The sequence goes on along the minus strand of NZ_JBBCJO010000011.1, from coordinate 116,283 downwards.
AACGAGGCACTGCACGCCAGCTCGCGCAGCATCATCGGCCCCACACCGGGCACCATGGTGCTCGTGGCGATCTTCCTGCTGGCCTTCGTGGTGTACTACTTCACGAACTGGAAGCTCCTGACCTTCCTGTGGAAGGTGGGCTGATTCATGGTTCACTCATGACGGAGGCGCGTGCGCAGCGTGGGGTCGCCTTCCCGGCGCTGGTGATGCTGCTGGTCATCACCGCGGCATGGTGGGCCCTCGCGCTGTGGCCCGTACCGGCCAGTGTGCCGGAGTGGGTCCTGCGCACGCGCGCCGCCTGTTTCGGCACGATGGCCAACGGGCTGCCGGCCGCGGGCGGATGGATCCTGCTCATCGGCGAGCCGATCGGCATGATCGGTGTGCTGATGGCGGTGTGGGGTGATGCGCTTCGCGAAGACGTCCGTCGCCTGCGCGCGTCATTTGGCGGACAGATGCTGATCGGTGCGATGCTCCTGCTCGTGGCATCGGGGATGAGCGCCGCGCTCTGGCGTGTGCAGAGTGCACGCCGCGCGGGCCGTGTGGCCGACGCGTCGGTGTTCACACCACAGCCGTTCGTGGCATCGATGATGGAAACGCGGAACACCGTCCTCGAGACACCGCCGCCGCTCGCGCTCGTCGATCAGCACGGTCAGTCGTTTTCGCTCGAACGACTGCGCGGTCATCCGGCGATGGTGACGTTCGCGTATGCACACTGCGAGACCGTGTGCCCCACCATCGTGCAGGATCTCAAGACGGCCCGGCGCAACGCCAACGCCGATGATGTCATGCTGGTGGTTGTCACACTCGATCCATGGCGCGATGTGCCCACCCGCCTCTCCAGCATCGCCGACCAGTGGCAGCTCGGCGCCAATGATCGTGTGCTCAGCGGATCGGTGGACGAAGTACTGCAGGTGCTGAGCGCCTGGGATGTCGCCCATTCACGCGACACCAGGACAGGCGAGATCGTCCACGCGTCGGCCGTGGTATTGCTCGATCGTGAAGGACGTGTGTCGTATCGCATGTCCGGTGACTGGCAACGCACCGCCGCGTTGCTGCGCACCCTCTGAAACATCTGAAGCTCTGGGACACGAGAGGAAACACATGACGGAAACCCGGTGGGTGCGCGACGGTGTGACGGCGGGACTCATTGCCTACGCCGCGGTGATCGTGTTTTACACGGCGTTCGATCTGCTCGCCGGTCGGGGAGCGCTGTTCACCGTGAACCTGCTGGGGCAGGGCTTGTTCCGGGGTGTGCACGATCCGGCGATTCTGCAGTTCCCGATCGCGGTGGACATGTCGGTGGTGTTCTGGTACAACCTGGTGCATCTGGTGCTGTCGCTCTGTATCGGCCTCTTCGTGCTCCGTCTGGTGGAGCAGACCTATCGCACACCGGGGCGTGCCGGGTTGATGACCGGGCTCATTCTCACGGGATTCGCCGTCACCATCGCGGTGGTCGGCCGGATCACGGAGCCGATGCGCGAACTGGTGCCCTGGTGGAGCATCGTCGTGGCCAATGCGGCGGCGAGTGCCTGCTCCGGATACTATCTGCTGCTGCGTCGCCCGGGATTGTGGAGACGGATGATCGGGTGAGGCTCCGGACAGTACTTACCGGTCCCGTGTCCATATCGCGATCAACCCGCACCAGTTGTCCGTTCTGAGTCCTCCCAGCTCCGGAGGCATGCGCGCGGGACCGTAGTACACCTCGATCCCGTGCACATCCTTGGGCACGATCTGATCGATGTTGGAGAGGCCGGGCATCAGAACACCATCGACGGCCATGCGCATGACGCATGGGACCATGATGAACGGCGTCGCGCTCCCCGGTGGCCGGAATGGCACGGCGCCCCGCGATGAGATCGCCACCGTCGAGCCACTCGAATCGGCGATCTTCAATCCGCTCATGCCACGCAGCATGCGTGAGAGTTGCACGGGGCCCAGGCGATCGATCTGTTCCTGCGTGACCACGGCACTGGGCAGTCCCGCCTGACGTCGCCGTTCGAAATCGTCGAGACGCGCAGAGTACACCCGGTCACCCACCACGCGCATGCCCACGAGCGTCAACGCGGCCTCGTCGATCTGCACCGAGTAGACATTCTGTCCCGCGGCCACACGGATGCTGCCGGTCACGGATTTCAGACCGACACGTCGCACCGTGATCACCCAGAGACCGGGTGGGATACCGCCGATGAGGGCCTGCCCGGTCGAGTCCGAGCGCGCCGAGAATGCCTGACGCTTTTCGCCCTGCAAGATCACCTCGGCCGCCGCCACCGGCGCCAACGCCGCGTCGACCACGCGGACCTGCACGTTCCCGGAGGCCACCTGGGCAGCGAGGTGATCGGGACCCAACCCGAGGCCACAGAGAATGACGAGCAGCATCAGGCGCATCTTCTATTCTTTTCACCGCGCGCCGGTTGTCAACAGACCCGCCGCCCGACCTGCGCCACCGAGCAATTCCTGCCGGGTCCCTTTTGAGTGATCCCGGTCGCATTGCGCCCCCGGCATTTCCTGCCGGGCGGCGCGCGACACATCAGGCAGAATCCACAATCGACCAAGAGCCCAAGTCGTTCACCCAGAACGACTTGTGAACAGCAAACCCCAAACTCGCCCTCTGGCCCCGCCCTTGCTTTCTCCCCCTCTCGTCAGCCTCGCGCTCCCCCAAACCCGGCCTCCGCCTTGTCTCACCAGCTCGTCATCGACCTGACCCGCGATGCGATCATGACTGCCCTCATGGTCGCGGCGCCGCTGCTGCTCCTGGCGCTCGGCGTGGGTCTGGTCATCGCCATCATCCAGTCGGTCACCCAGATCCAGGAACAGACCCTGGTCTTCGTGCCCAAGCTCATTCTGGTCGGTGGCGCGTTCATCGTCGGCCTCCCCTGGCTGATGCAGATCCTGATCAAGTTCACCACCCAGGTCATTCGCGGCATTCCCGCGATGGTCGGCTGAGTCCCCGCCACCGGTGAACCCCAGCAGCCCCGTGGGTCAGTCGCTCATCTTCGGGCTCCCGGACTTCTTTGCTCCCGGCGTGGCCACCGCTTTCGTGCTCACCGCGCTGCGGGTGGGCGGCCTGCTGCTCGTCGCTCCCGCGTGGTCGGCGAAGACGGTGCCCATGCGACTGCGCACGGCGCTGCTCGTGCTCTTCGCCGTATTGCTGCTGCCCACGGCGCTGGCAACCTCCAACCGCGAGACGCTGGCGATCACACCGGGCACGTTCCTCGCCGAAACCGCCATCGGTTTTGCCTTCGGACTGGCTGCGGCACTGGTCGTGGCCGGCGCCGAATTCGCCGGTGAACTGATGACCACCACGATCGGTCTCTCCGGCGCCGCCATCTTCGATCCGGTGAACAACACCCAGGGCGCAATCCTGGGTTCGTTCATGCAGATCATGGCCCTCACGCTGCTGCTGCTGGCCGGTGGACACATCGTCATGCTGGAAGGCGTGGCCCGCAGCTTCACGGCATTGCCGCTGGGCACGCCCATCGATTTCCGCGATGGATTCCTCGCGCTCACGAAAGCCGGGTCCACCATCTTCGCCACGGGACTGCAGTTCGCGGCGCCCGTGATCGCCGCGGTGCTCGTCACCAACATCGCGCTCGCCATTCTCGGACGCGCGGCGCCGCAGTTGCAGATCATGAGCCTCGCCTTTCCGCTGCAGATCGGGATCGGCCTGCTCACCTTCGCCGGGTCCATCGGGCTCATCGTGCATGCGCTCGGTGACTGGACGACACCGTACGGCAATACCCTCGACTCCTTTGTGCGGGCGGCGCAGGTGGCACCTGGTGTGCCATCTGGCTCGGCCCCCGCACCGGCGGGGAGGCGCTGATGAGACGCGGCAATGGCTGAAGGCGAATCCGGCGAAAAGACCGAAGCACCAACTGGCAAACGACTGGAGGAAGCGCGCGAGAAGGGGCAGATCGCCAAAAGCCCCGAGTTCGCCACCGCCGCTTTCCTCCTGGGCTTTCTGCTCGTCTTCTCGTTCACGGGACCGCAGCTCTGGCGCTTCCTGCTGGACACCATGGGCACGAGCCTGTCGTCGGCCGGCAGCGGCGAACGCATGGGCAACGGTCTCATTCCCTGGCTGCAGATCATGAGCTTCCGCACCATGGCGGCCATGATCGGCGTGACGGCGGCGATGGCCGTGATCGCCGTGGGTGTGCAGGCCATGCAGACCGGTGGTCTGTTCACGACCAAGACGCTCGAGCCCAAGTTCGAACGTCTCAATCCGCTCAACAACGCCAAACGCATCCTGGGCAAGCAGTCCATCGTGGAACTCGCGAAGGCGCTGCTCAAGATGGCGATCGTCGGCTACGCCGTGTACGTCACGCTGAAGAACGCCTGGCCGGATGTGCAGACGCTGGCGCTGACGCCGTCCCCGATGGCGCTGGTGGAAGTCGTGCGCAAATACGGCTTCGCACTGATCAAGAATGCCGGCATGATGTTCCTCGTCCTCGCCGCGGCCGACTACGGTTTCCAGCGCTGGAAGACGATGGAAGACCTCAAGATGACCAAGCAGGAGGTCAAGGAGGAATTCAAGCAGCAGGAAGGCAATCCCGAAATGAAGGGACGTCGCCGCGCCATCGCCCGCGAACGCATCCGTCGACAGATGTTCGCGGCCGTTCCCAAGGCCGACGTGGTCATCGTGAATCCGACGCACATCGCGATCGCCATCAAATACGATCCGAATGTCGCGCCGGCTCCCTATGTCGTGGCCCTCGGCGAGCGCAAAATCGCCCAGCGCATCAAGGAACTGGCGTTCCAGCACGGCGTGCCCGTCATCGAGAACAAGCCGCTCGCCCGCGCACTCATCAAAGTGGCCAAGGTGGGTACGGTCATCCCGGTGGAGATGTATCTGGCGGTGGCCGAAGTGCTCGCCTTCGTCATGCGCCAGCAGGAGCGCTACGGCCGGAAATGGCGTGGCACGGTCGCTGCATAGTGAGTGATATATGACCAGTGCTGCGCTCCCGATTCCGGCAACTTCTGCCGGGGCGAAAAAGGCGGAAATCGCCATCGCCCTGGTGGTGGTGTTCGTCATTGCCCTCATCGTGGTGCCGCTGCCGCCGGTCCTCCTCGATCTCTGCCTCGCGGCGAGCATCGGGCTGTCGCTGGTGGTGCTCCTGGTCTCCCTCTACACGACCAATCCGCTCGATTTCAGCAGTTTTCCCGCGTTGCTGCTCCTGCTGACGCTCTTCCGCATGGGGCTCAACGTCTCCTCGACGCGCCTCATTCTCACGCAGGCACACGCGGGCAAGGTCATCGAGGCATTCGGACAGTTCGTCATCGGCGGCAATTATGCCGTCGGTATCGTCATCTTCCTGATCCTCACCGGCATCAATTTCATCGTCATCACCAAGGGTGCCGGCCGCATCGCGGAAGTCGCGGCGCGCTTCACCCTCGATGCCATGCCCGGCAAGCAGATGGCGATCGACGCCGATCTGTCCGCCGGTCTGATCGACGAGAAGGAAGCCCGCACGCGCCGCGATGAGATCGCGCGCACCGCCGACTTCTACGGCGCGATGGACGGCGCCTCCAAGTATGTGAAGGGCGACGCGATCCTCGGCATTCTCGTCGTCATCGTCAACATCGTCGGCGGCATCTTCATCGGTGTCATCCAGCGCGGCATGGACATCGGTAAGGCCGCGGGCACGTACACCCTTCTCACGGTCGGCGACGGTCTCGTGACGCAGGTGCCGGCGCTGATCATCAGCACGGCCGCGGGCCTCATGGTCACCGCCGCGACCAACACCGACAAGATGGGTGCGGTGCTGAGCAAGCAGCTCGGCACGCATCCGCGCGCGATGTGGATCGCCGCCGGTGTGCTCGGCTCGTTCGCGCTCATCCCCGGACTGCCGATGTTTCCGTTCCTGGCCATGGCCGGCGGTGCCGCGGCACTCGCACGGACGTCGGCCAAGGCTGAAGTGCGTCGTCTCGAACTCGCGACGCTCAGCAAGCCGGTGGAAGTGGAAGAACCGCCGCCACCGCCCGATCCGATGCGCGATCTGCTGCAGATCGATCCCATCGAACTCGAAGTGGGTTACGCGCTCATTCCGCTCGTGGACGAGAGTCAGGGTGGCGATCTCCTCGAACGCATCTCGCTGCTGCGCAAACAGGCCGCGCTGGAACTGGGCATCCTCATTCCACCCATCCGCATCCGCGACGACATCCGTCTGCCGGCCAACGAATACATCATCAAACTGCGCGGCTCCGAAGTCGCGCGTGCCGAAGTGCTGCCGCGGTTCCTGATGGCCCTGAACACCGGTGGTGTGGTGGCCGAGATCGATGGCATGGAAACGGTGGACCCCTCGTTCGGCATGCCCGCGCGCTGGGTCGCCTCGGCACGTCGCACCGAGGCCGAAGCGCTGGGATACGTGGTGGTCGAACCCACCACCGTCGTGGCCACGCATCTGCTCGAAACGCTCAAGTCGAGCGCGTCCGAGCTCCTGGGTCGTCAGGAAGTGCAGGAGATGGTGGAGACGCTCAAGAAGTCGCACCCCGCGCTCGTGGACGAAATCATTCCTGGCAAGGTGTCGCTGAGCGTGCTGCATCGGGTGCTGCAACGCCTCCTGCGCGAGCGGGTGCCCATCCGCGATCTGGTCACCATTCTCGAGGCCCTGGGCGACGGCGCCGAAACCACCAAGGACCCCGAAGCACTCACGGAAGTGGTGCGCCGGGCGCTCACCAACGTCATCGCACGCATCTTCGCCGATCAGACCGGCACGGTGCGTGGCATCACCATCGGACCGCGTCTCGAGTCGGCGCTGGTCGGTCTCTTCTCGCCGCGCGCGTCGCAACCCAACGCACCGGTGCTCACGCCGGAATCGCTGGCCGGCATGCTGCGCGATCTCAATCATCTCGCCACCACCTATGCGGTGGATGGCCGTCCGTTGCCGCTCATCACGCCGCCATCGTTGCGGGTGGGTGTGCGGCGTCTCATCGAACCGGTGCTGCCGAACCTGCCGGTGGTTTCACTCGCCGAACTGCCCGCGCAGATCACGCTGAGCAGTGTCGCGACCTGGGAGATGTCCCATGGCTGATCATACGCCTTTTTTCGCACCGTCTCCGGCGTCATTCACGGCATCGCTGGCCTCGTATCACGCGCCGATGGAGCGATTCCGCGGCGCCGATCTCTCACGCGTGGCCGATCGGGCGCGCCGCCTGCTCGGCGACGACGTGATGATCCTGCACACCCGCACGGTGCGTGACGAAGGCATCCCGATGGTGGAGGTGCTGGCGGCGCCCAGTGCCACGATCGATCGGGTGCGCGCCCGGCTCGAACCGCTGCCACTGCCGCCCAAGCTGCGCAAGGTCGACGGCCGTCCGTATTGCATCGCCCTCGTGGGACCCACCGGCGCGGGCAAGACCACCACAGCGGCGAAGCTGGCCGTGCGACGCGGCATGTTCGGCGCGGCGCGTCCCGGCCTGCTCACCATCGACACGTATCGCGTGGGCGGCATGGAGCAGCTCGCGACCTACGCCGAACTGGCCGATGTGCCGTTCGAAGTGGTGTACGACGCGAAGGAAGTGGACGCGGCGATGAAGCGCCTGTCGCAGACCTGCGATGTGGTCCTCGTGGACACGCCGGGACGCAGTCCGGCCAGTGCGGAGCTCACCGAGCGTTGGCGTTCGCTGCTTGACACCATCGCGCCCGATGAGGTGCATCTCGTGTTGCCGGCGTCGCTGCGGGCCGATCTCGCCGTGGACATCGGCCGGGCCTATCGTGGCACGCGCGCGCACTGCGGCGCCACGCATGTGTTGTTGTCCAAGCTGGACGAAGTGCCGCGTGAGACGGGCGTGACCGATCTGGCCTTGTCCCTCGGTATGCCCACCCGCTGGGTGACGGACGGGCAGGATGTGCCGGCCGATCTCAAGCCCGGCATGCCGCGTCTCCTGCGCACCCTCGGCCTCGGTGCCGACGCCGAACCGGATTGGACACCGGCATGAGTCTGCCGCTTTTGGTGCCCACCGCCGGTGGAACGGCGTCTCCCTCACCACGCTCACAGGCCGATGCCCTGGCATCGACCGGTGGGGTGAAGCGCACGGGCGGTGGTGATGCCATCGGTCCGACCACACTGCTCTGCGCGAGTGGCCGGGGAGGGTCGGGCACCACACTGCTGTCGGCATTGCTGGCCGTGGCCGCCGCGGGAGAAGGTCATCGCGTGCTGCTCATCGACGCCGACGATTTTGTCGGACCGCTGGCCATGACGTTGGGCGTGAGTCCACGCGCCACGTGGCAGGATCTGCGTGGAGGCCGGGCTACCCCGGCCGACGTGGCCACACCCGTGAGCGCCACGCTGACGCTGGTGGCTGGCGGCGCGGCCCGCCGGGCCACCGAGGGCGCGCCTGCGCTCACCGCGGCCGAACGCAAGGCCTGTCTCCGTCGACTCGGCAGCCTCACCGAAGGCATGGATCTGGTGGTGATCGACTGCGGATCCCGTCTCGAATCGGTGCTGGCCGCGATCACGCCCCATTCGGGTGAGCGGTTGATGGCCATCGCCTCGGGATCGGACCCCGTGGGTCTCGCCGCGACGTACGCGCTCTGCAAGGCCGTCGCGGCCAGGCATGGTGCCCTTCCGGTGGAGGTACTCGTCAATCGACTGGAAGGGAGCGACGCCACGCGTTGCTTCGATGCCATCGATACCGGTGCCCGCCAGTTCCTCGGACTCTCGCTGCGTCTTGCCGGTGCAATCCCCGCAGACCCGACGCTCGACGCCGCACTCCGCAAAGGGATGCCGTTTCCCGATGCGGCCGTTGGATCGCCAGCAGCCGTTGCCGCGCACGATGTCGTGACGCGCGCGTTGACTGCCCGCCCCCTTTCACGTTCCGGTGTTTGATCGTGCAATTCGCTCCTTCCCAGGGATCCGTCGCCATGAACAACAAGCTCTGGCAGTCGTATCAGGCAGGCAATCAGACTGCCCGTGACCGTCTGCTCGAAGAGCATCTTGGCCTCGTGCATCATGTGGCCCGTCAGGTCTCCCGCACACTCGCCGTGCGCGCGGACTTCGACGAACTGGTGAGCGCCGGAACCATCGGTCTGATGACCGCGCTCGAAGGATTCGACGCCTCGCGTGGACTGGCCTTCAGCACCTTCGCGGCGCCCCGCATCCGCGGTGCGATTCTCGATGAACTGCGCAAGCAGGATCACGTGCCGCGCTCCATCCGTCGCAAGACGCGGGAAATCACGGCCGCGCGCGAAGCCTTCCAGCGGGTGAGTGGCCGCGCACCGGAAGACCGTGAACTGGCCGCACAACTGGGCGTCGATCTGGAAACGCTCTGGCGCTGGCAGGCCGACGTGGAAGGCGCGCATCACATTCCGCTCGACCGGGCGCCTGGTGAACGCGAGAACACCACGCCGGTCCCCGCCGAAGTCCTCACGGACGGCGACGACAGCGGCGTGGAAGACAGTCTCACGCACGAGCAGGAAGTCTCGCATCTCAAGGACGCCATCCTGCGGCTCAAGGAGCAGGAGCGCATCGTGCTGTCGCTGTATTACTTCGAAGAACTCAAGCTGCACGAGATCGCAAAGGTGCTCGAACTCACCGAATCGCGCGTGTCGCAGATCCGTAGCAAGGCGCTGAGCAAGTTGCGCGTGGAGCTCAAGCCGCTCCGCGATCAGGTGGCGTGATCATGGCCGCGACGTGGAAGCGCCTCGTGCAGGCGTTCAAGTTGCTGGTGCTGCTGGTGGTGGTGACCGGTGTGGGCCTCGTGGCCGGCGCGTTCATCATGTCACCCGCGGTGACGAAGGAGCAGCGCATCATGGGTGCCATGGGTCTGGCGGCCTTCGCATTGCTCGTGGCGCTGGGCTACGGTGTGATGCGCGTGATGACCTGGACGCGTGACGCCTGGCGTCAGCGTCGTCAGCGGAACTCACGTGCTGCGGCGATGCCGACGCTCACGCAGCGCAGTGCGCGGGTCTCGAAGACCCCGCGCGCCGTGCAGGCGCTGGCCGCCGAGGGCGTGCAACCCGCCGAGATCGCACGGAAGACGGGCCTGCCGGTGGATGCGGTGGCGATGCTGCTGGAGATCTCGGGGCCGATGGCTGTGGCGCGGTAGGAAGAGCACGGCTTCATTGTTGGCCTCATGAGACGCTTTCGGTTATTTCCGGAAGTGTCTCAAGCGATCAATCCTCCAATAGATCCCGCGGATAGCCCATCACCGGCCCCTGCTCATCGGGATCACGGATCTGCGGTGTATCGGCCAGCATGCCGTCGGTGAGCACCGGAACGACTCCTCCGCGAGCACCATGGTGCACGATGATGGTCGATTCGATCGGAACCGAAGGCAGCAGGAAGGCCTCCTGTCGCGGGTCATAAAAAAGCGCCCCTGCGGTTTCCCGCGGCGCATTGGCAATGAACACCTCTGTTTCGTCGAGCGCGCTGAGCCATCGCGTCTTGGCCTTTTCCAGATCGAAAGGACCCGTCAGATCCAGTCGTGCGATCTCCTCCGGATGAGGACGACCACGTCGGCGAAGCAGAGACAGTGCCGACGACGGACTCAAGCCGGGGTCTTTTCCGCTCGCCGCCCAGATCAATGCCGGCAATGGCAGAATGACGGCGTCCGCCCACAGCGCATCCACATAGTCACGTGGCTCGTCGCGTCCAATGAGCGCCAGCACCTTGTTGATGGCAAGATCGATCGGATGCAACAGATAGCCCGCCGTCGGATGCGTCTGGACGGGGAGGAATCGCCAATCGGAATCCGTCGCCCAATCGACCAGGGTGGTGTTCCCGTCACGCGTGATGGCAGCTTGCGTGTATCCGGGAAAAGACTTCAGTACGGCGACCTCGAAGCCAGACGCGACCAGCGCCTCCCGATCACGAACGAATGCGTCGCGTTGCGCATCGACACCATCATGGAAGACATCGAGATCACCACTTCTGCGCAGTGACTCCGGGTCGAGATGCAGCGCGCTGGCGCCCGCGAGATGACTCTCCGGCCGACGATTCGGACGGAGCACAGCCAACACCTCATGTTGAAACGCGGTCAGGGGCATAAGCGCGCCGCCACATCCCACTCCTCGCGGCCACCGTGCTTGCGCAACTGCTCCGCCACCCAGGGCACATCTGCGGCCCTGATGAGGAGATCGGCGCGATAAGACCAGAAGCAGGTCGCATGGTACCGTCGATACGCGCGTCGAGCCTCACGCACACGTACCATGGCACGCGCCGTGTCGGAGTCGAGTTGCCGGCGACTGCGGATGCCGCCCAAACGACCGCGGGCCGCAGGAGAGCGGACGGAACGCATATATGCAAACTATCGGCTTATGATCGCAAATACAATAGCAACAAAGGTTTGCAATAAATCTGGATACCCTTCACCGCCGCACTCCGATAGGCGCCGTGAAAACGAGATAGTGAATCGCCACGCCGTCCGCCGCCTCGTCGTCGATCGCGAGGAGCGTGTCACCCTTCGTACGGAGGATCCGGCCCGGCACATCGTCGACCACCTGATGCGGGGCAAGCCGAGCGTCGAACATCACCCAGGAACGACGCGGTGACTCGGTTCCCTTCGCCCCGCCTTCGATCTCGACGATGAACCCGCCGTCGGGCAGGGCCACGGCCACACGGGCCACCGACGCCGCTTCGATCCATTGCCTGAGCACGGCCAGCGTGGCATTGCGTGGCCGTTCCCTGGCCGTCAGTTGACGCCAGAAGGCAGCGGGGATGCGCGACCGGCAGCGAATGGCGCCCGTGGTCGCATCGATCTGCGTGACATCGGGCACGACCGACATGCCCACGACGGCCGAACCGTCCCGCAATCTCGTGGCCCATGCCCCATCGACGATCAGATCGAGTTCCAGCACGCGCGGATCGAGCAGCACACTGTTCCAGGCCTGCTGTCCGTTGTACCGGAACGCGGTGGCCACATGATTGCCACGGGGTGTCCGCGTGGGGCCGACGATCAGGAACGAACTGTCCGTCAGTTCGAACGCGACGCGCGCATCGAGTGGCATGCCCGGTACGGACTTCCGGTATGTCCCCGACGCGGTATAGGCCTGCAACCGCGCGGCGTTCATGTCGAGCACCCAGATGTCGCCACTGGACGAGAACCAGCCCTGAATGGGAATGCGATATTCACCGGGGCCACTGCCTTCGCGTCCCAGAATGGATGTCAGTCCGAGACTGGCGGTGCGGAGACTGACGCGCGGTTGACGTGAATCGACGAGCAGCATCGTGCCGTCGGCGCGCATGTCGAGGCTTCTGATGCCCTGCACGGCAGCCGGTCCCGATTCGGGCAGCGTCACCCGACGCACGACACGCAGCAGCGACGAGGCCGGCGTGACGACGGGTCGCGCGTTGGTGGCCGCAGTGTAGTCGGCACAGGCGCGTGATGATGCGCTGACGGGAGGCTGCGTCAGTACGGCGCCGAGTGCGAGCATCGAGATCAGTAGCATGGTATCATGGTATCGATGATAGATGTGGTGTCATGCATCATCGCCGGAGTTCATACCACACATAGCCGTTGTCCGTCTCGCCCACCGCGAAGACACCACGCGCCGTGGCGGCGATCCAGCTGATACCGGCCGGTACGTCCAGTTCATCGATGACTCGTCCGGTCGTGGCCAGAATGCGCAGCACACGCGTGCGACGAGGCAGTGGCTCATCCTTCCTGCCACTGCTTGGCTGTCCCCGTACCACCAGCAGCGTATCACCTCGCGTCCCGATGCTGCGCGCGAACTCCGCCGACCGCGAGTCGACCCGATAGCCGCGACTCTCCTTGCCCAGCACCATCTCGATCACCCGCGGTCCTTCACCACCCATCTCTCCCGTGAAATCGGCCACGATCCTGCCGCGGGCGTCGACCAGCAATCGCCGATCGAACCAGCGGAATTGCACGACGGCGAGACTGTCGTTCAGGCGGGCGACATATCGCTCCCGCACGATGGGATTGAGGGTTCTGAAGTCTTCCGGCAGTGGGACTTTCACCACGAGTTGTCCGGTAGCATCGACGATGTGCAGCATTTCGGTCACGGACAGGGGCACGGCGACGATCACCTTGCCTCCAGCCAGTGGTGCCACTCCGCGCAACGGGCTCTGTACCGAAAACTCCGTCACCTTCCGCCACAGGCTATCGAGAACCAGCACCTTGGAGTTGCCGGTGTCTCCGATCCAGAGCTGGCACCGTTCATCGAACTGCAGACCACCGGGATCCAGCAGTTCACCCGGGCCCCGACCGACCTTCGTGTAACCGCCGGCGCGCCGGCCGCTGGCATCGAAGCGGTGAATGGTCATATCGGAATAGTCGAGCAGCCCCGTCATGCGCGCGCAGCCGGTAAGCATCGACGGATTGCCGATCCGATCGGGCAGCGGCGTACTGCGCAGCTGCACCGGTGTCGACATCAGTCGGGGAGAGGTCTGCGCCGGCAGCACACCGATCGCACAGCACATCAGGAATGGCAGGAATGCGGGAGGACCGGAAATTCTGACGTTCATCGCTCTCCCCTCCACGTGACATGGAACAGGTGATCGCACGACGGGACACGACCCTATTCAGCGGCTCAAGGTACTTGGTGGATCTCGATATGCTGCAACTCACTCGCGTTGCGTCGAGCCACGATCAGCCAGGGTTCGAACGCTCCTACCAGTCGCACTCCACGGGAAAGCGTGAGGACACGCGGTTTCTCTTCTCCCGCTGAAAATCCATACCAGATGGACTCGTCACCCACGCGCATCGTCGCTCTGATCCAGACACGATTGCCCGCAGATCGAACCACAGCATAGTACTCGAAAGCCGGCAGGGTCGCGGGCAGCATGGCCTGCATCTGCACGGGCGTGACCGTCTTCCTGATGGAATCGGTCATGGGCGATCGCTTTCCCGGGAACGCGGTCGCCGAAGTCATGCGACCGCGTGCGTCGTACCATTCCAGGCGATTCGAACGGCTTCGGGCGATCATGTGGCCGCCGCCGGCGAGAGCAACGAACGCATCCACGTCGGAATACGGCATCACCCGCCACACCTGCTTGCCGATCGCGCGGGTATTGCCGCCCGTCATGTCGACCAGCTTGGGGCCGGCCAGGCGTGCCACCGTATCGATCCGGCCGGTCTGCGTGGACAGGCGCATTACCGGCCCATCGTCGTCGACGCCATTCAGCCCGCGAAAGAAGACCTGTCCCCGGTCGTCCGCCGACAGCGGACTCGCGGCACCACCGAGTGTGCCCACGGAGACGGCACGACGATACTGCGCGCGACCATCAAAAACGGAGACCCGCAACAGTTGGGGATCATACAGCAGCACACTGTCACCCTGATGCGCGAAGATCATCTGTGGTGCGCGATACTCACCGGGCCCTTCGCCTTCACGCCCCAGGACCCGTATGCGACCGGACTCACGCACCACCAGCACCAGTTCCTGTCCACCGGCGTCGGCGACGACCAGATCGCCGGATGCCAGGCGAACGACCGACGAGATGTCCGTGAAGTACGCCTCGGTTTTCAATACGGGCTTTCCCAGGGCGATACGGGGTGCATCCTGCGCCGGCAATGGCATCGACAATGGCGCCTGTAGGAAGATGCTGGCCGCCATAGCCGCAGAGAGAACATTCAGAATCGGGCGTGGCATGGTCGCCTATTTCCTCAATGGTTTGATGGTCGCCAGCGATGCGACCTGCAACGAATCATAGAGCAGCCCGACAAAATTCCCCTTCTCCACGGACAGCGGCTGAAACCCCTGCGGGAACCAGTGTAAATCCACCGAGTCTCCGCGCACCCGCATCCAGCGCGTCTTGCCCGGGTGTCGCTCATCGGGAGAGAAAGACTGCAGCAACACCGTGTTCCGTTCGAGACAGGACAGGCGACCGAACACCGGCAGCGAGTCCGTGGCCTGCCATCCCGAATTGGCCACGATGCGCCTGGCCGATCGCTCGAGATCGGCCGCCGGCGGAATCGGTTGGCGCGCGTCACGATATTCGGCTTTCAGATGTTCCGTGTAGAGCGCCACCAGATCGGCTTCCGATGTGGCTCTTCGCGAACGGGAGGGCAATGCAAACGCCTCGACCCGACCGTCATGACGGATACGCGAGATCGTCGTGCCGTTGGCATCCACACCCACCAGCGAACCATCGGCACAGGCATCCCACAGCGGATAGCCCACCAACCAGGAAAGACGGGTCGAACGATCGAGTGGCGCATGCCAGAGCACCGTGTCGCGTGTGCCGACCGTTCTGACGACGCTCTGGGCGGTCAGATCGATGGCCGTGCCCGCGCTGCCATCGATGCGTACCACCAGCAGCGTATCCCCTCGCGCAACGGCCACGTTGGGCAGTTGGGACACCAGCGAAATCATGTCCGCCCGCATGTTGCCGACCACCGTGCGCGCCGGCACGACCGATGTCACGTGCAACTGCCCGTCCAGCGTCAGCAGATCGTGGCGTCCGATGTCGAGCAGCAGCGGTCGTGCACTTCCGGAATCGGCGGGATGGATGAACGTCGACGGAAACAGCAGGTCGGTTGGCCCACGGCCCCGCCGGCCACCTTCGGAGAGACGACGACCGCCCGTATCGTAGATGCGGATGAACGGCTGGGAGTGGCCAAGCACCCAGAGCTGGTGCTGCCCATCGATGAACGCATCGCGGACATCGTCCACATCGTCGAGGATGCCGACGCTCGCGACCTGGTAGTCCTGGCCGGCATCGATCCCGGTCGAAGCGTCCCGCGTCACTTCGCATGCGGTCAGGCCGAGAACACCCACCGTTCCGGCAAGCCGGCACAACAAGGGGAGTTTTAATCGACGACCTGAGAATACGGAGGGGTCACCGGAGATGACACGAGGCTCCGAATCCATGGCAGATGGTTTGAATATTGGTTCAGAACGGAAAGCCCATCGTACTAGCCGGATCGGGGCGAGGTTCCCGGAAAAATTGCGGTGTTCCAGACCAACCGATTTCCTGATACTACCTCCGGCAACTCCCGCCGCCACACCACCCTCCTCCACTCCAACCGGCACGATTTGCCGACCTCTTTTCCTCGATTCGCGGCGGCATGAATTGCCGGCGATTTCCACAAGACATTGTATGGCAATGACTTATACAGACACTCCCCACTCGCGCTCCCGTGGCCCGCCCATTGCTTTCTCACCTGGCGAGTTCGTGTACCCTCTTCCGACCACGACATGCCAGGTCCCGTTCAGAACAATGGGTTGTCCGCTGCTGCCTCCGCGCTCCAGATGCTGGAACGCAAGCAGCAGGTGCTCGCCAACAATCTCGCCAACGCGTCCACCCGCGGCTTCAAGGCGGAGACGACGTTCGCGCGCATGATGGGCAACCAGCTCGCCAAGGCCGACACCGCCGTCGACCTCACGCCGGGCACGCTCACGGAAACCCACAACACGCTCGATCTCGCGCTCGAGGGCGACGGGTTCTTCGTGGTCGATACGCCCGCCGGCGAACGGTTCGTCCGGAACGGCAACTTCCGGCTCGACGCCAACCGCCGCCTCACCGACGATCAGGGCAATCCGGTCCTCGGCGAAAACGGGGCCATCACGCTGCCCCCGGGCACCGTCGAAGTCGATGCCACCGGTCTCATCACCGTGGACGGCAAGCCGCAGCAGCGCCTGCGCATCGAACGCGTCGCGCCCGGCACCGATCTCGAACATGAAGGCGGCACCCGCTTCATCCCCGATGCGTCCCGGCAGGTCATCCCGCCCGCCGAACGCACCGTGAAGCAGGGATTCCTCGAGGAATCGAATGTGAATCCCATGTCCGCCATGACCGAGATGCTGTCCGTGCTGCATCGCTACGGCGCCGCGCAGCAAACGCTGTCCACCATCGATGCGGTACGCGGAATCGCCGTGACCGATCTCGCCAAACCCGTCTGAGGAATAACGCATGGATCCGGCACTCCGCGCCGCCGCCACCGGCATGATGGCGCAGCAGACCCGCACCGAAGTCATCGCCCACAACCTCGCCAACGTGAACACGCCCGGCTTCAAGCGGAGCCGCGCGCACTTCGAAGACCTGCTCTATCAAACCGTGCAGGGTCAGCAGGTCCTCGGCGAGAACGACACGCAGATCACACCCGCCATCCAGGTCGGACGCGGCACGCGGCTGGCCGGTGTGCAGCGCCTGCACGAGCAGGGGCCCATCGAGGAGACGGGACGCAATCTCGATGTCGCCATCGAGGGCGAAGGGTTCTTCCAGATCCAGCTGCCGTCGGGAGAAACGGCTTACACGCGCGACGGCAGTCTGCAGATCTCCGACCAGGGTGTGCTCGTCACCAGCGCGGGGTATGCACTGCAGCCGCCCATCCGCATCCCCGACGACGCGTCGGAATTCACCGTGTCCGCCACGGGTGTGGTGAGTGTGCGGCGCGGCAACGACATCCAGCCCACCGAGATCGGTCGCATCGAACTGGCGCGTTTCGCCAATCCGTCGGGGCTGCTCTCGCTCGGTCAGAACCTGCTCGCGCCCACCGCGGCATCGGGACAGCCTGTGGTCGGGTTCCCCAATGACTCCGGCATGGGACGCCTGCAGCAGAAGAGCCTCGAAGGCTCGAACGTCGAGATCGTGCAGGAAATGGTCGAGATGATCGCCGCGATGCGCGCGTACGAAATCAACTCGAAGGCCATCAAGACGGCCGACGAGATGAGTCAGATCGCCAACAACATCGCGCGGTAGTCCACCACCATGCCGCTCTGGCTCTCCCGCATCCTCGTGGTCGTGGCCATGTCGCTCGGCGCCGCGTGCGCGCTGCGTGCCCAGGAGGCGCTACGCGTGGAAGCGCCACACGCGGAAACGCCGCTTGCTGGTACGCCACTCCACCGCGATCAGCGTCGGATCACGCTGCCCGTGGCCGCGCGATCACTGGCCCGTGGCGATACGCTACGTGCCGAGGACATCGCGCTCGTGGACACCACGATCGTGTGGCGGTGGAGTTCGATCGCACCGGACACCACGCGTCCCACCGCGGGCTGGGTGACGCGTCGTCCGATCGGGAAGGGAGAAGTCCTGCGTGCACCGGCCGTCATGGCGCCGCCCGTGGTGACCAGTGGTTCCGCTGTCACGGCCATCTGGCAGGATGGTCCACTGCGCCTCGTCCTCGCGGGCGTGGCCACCAATACCGCGGCGATCGGCGCCCCCGTGAGTGTGCGCATCGACCGCAGCCGTCGACTCGATGGGATCGCCATCGCGCCGAATACCGTTCGCCTTCGCTGAGATCCACGCATGATGCTCACTCTGCGTTCACGACTGCTTCACCTTCGTCACCTCTGCACCGCGTTCGGTGCGGCCGGCGCCCTCGTGCTCGGCACGCCCCGGTCGCTTGCCGCGCAGGCGCAGCCCGCCGGACAATCGGCTGGTACCGGCGCTGCGGGTGCGACCGGCAGTGCCTCGGGCTCCGCCGCGGCCGACTCCACATCGGGCCTGCCGCCCGCTCCGACCATCACGCCCCGCGCGTCGTGGACGGCCGACCGTCGCAGCTTTGCCGTGGGGGACATCATCACGGTGCTGGTGGACGACTACACCATCTCCACCGCCGTGAAAGAGAACGTGTCGACGGACACACGCACACGTGGCCTGTCGGTGAACGCCCGTCTGCCCGAAAGCTCCAAGAGCGTGGGCATCGATTCACGCAACGCCGCCGACCAGACGCAGCGTGGACAGGCACGCCGTGAGAACCGTTTTCAGAACGAGCTCAGTGTGCGGGTCGTGGCCGTCGGACAGAACGGTCTGCTGCAGGTGAAGGGCACGAAGGTGATCGACGTCGACAAGTCGAAACAGGACATCGTCTTCACGGGCTGGGTGCGCGCGCAGGACATCTCGGTGTCCAACCTCGTCGAATCGAGCCGCGTGGCGGATCTGCAGATCGGCTATGTGTCACCCGGCCCGCTCGGCAAACCCAAGCAGGGCCTCGTCAGCAAGGTGCTCGGAGCGCTCTGGCCATGAAGCATTCCATAGGGCATTCCATGAGGCATTTCGCAATGCACTCCGCGGGCCATTCCATCGCGGGCTCCGCGCGGGTCGCGGCCCTGTCCCTGATCCTCGGCGCGTCGTTCGTTCCGTCACTCGCACACGCGCAGAACGATGTGAAAATCCGCGATCTCACCGCGCAGGAAGGCGCGATGCCGGTGCGCCTGGTGGGGTACGGTCTGGCCGTGGGCCTCGACGGCACGGGCGACCGCGCCATCGGCGGACAGACGGCCGGCCCCACCGTGCAGGGTGTGATCAATACGCTGCGACGCTTCAATATCGAAGTGCCGCCCGACCTCATCCGCATGCGCAACGTGGCTGCGGTGCTCGTGACGGCGGAAGTCTCGCCGTATCTGCGTGCCGGTGGCCGTTTCGAGATTCACGTCTCCAGCATGGGTGACGCCCGGTCGCTGCGCGGCGGTGTGCTGTACATGACGCCACTGGTGGCGGATGCCAACGGTCCGGCGCTCGCGTCGGCGCAGGGCTCGCTGATGGTGAGCGACGGGGGTGCCACGTCGCGGTATGCGCCCACGCACGAAACCACTGCGCGCATTCCCACCGGCGGCGTGCTCGAAGCCGATCTGCCGCGTCCGGCCATCGCCGCCGTGTCTCGTCTCCTGCTGCGTGAACCCGATCTCGGCATGGCCACCCGTATCGCGACCGCCATCAACGGCGCGATGGGTGAGAAGACGGCCATCGTGGAAGACGAAGGCGCCGTCATCGTGACGCTCGCCGATTCGGTGCAGCAGAAGCCGGTCGCCATGGCAAAGATCCGCGACCTGGCCGTCGCCTCCGAAGTACGCCCGCGCCTGGTCATCGACGGACGCGACGGAACGGTCGTGGCCGGCGGCGACATGGTGGTGGGCGCCGCGACGGTGAGTCATGGTGCCATCACGCTGGCCATCGGTCAGCTCGCGGACAACGACACCGCCGCCATTCCCGGCAGCGTCCGCCTGCCGGCGGGCATTCCCGTGCAGCGGGTGGCCACGGCGCTCCATGCCGTACAGACCCCGGTCAACGAGATCGCCGCGATCTTCGCCGCGCTCCGGGAGATCGGTGCCATCACCGCGGAGGTGGTCGTCCGATGATCGACGGCATCACATCCCGCGCATTGTCCGTCACGAACAGCGCAGGGACCACCGGTACCGCTCCCCGATCGGGCGACGCGGACACCAAGCTCCGGGAGACGGCCAAACAACTCGAAGGTCTCTTCGTGCAGCAGTTGTTCAAGGTCATGCGCGCGACCGTTCCACAGCAGGAAGGCTTCGTTTCAGGCGGGGCCGGAGAAGACATGTTCACCGGACTGATGGACGAGCACATTGCTGCCGAAACTCCCAATCAATTGGGGAGTGGCCTCTCGGAGGCGTTGTATCGGCAGCTGCGCGGATTCCTGCCAGCCGGCAATGCCGATCACGCGTCCGATGCCGCTTCCACGAACACCGTATCACCCACGAACTGATGTCGCCGACGACTCTGCTCGCTCCTGAAACCGCATCTCGCGCCGGCGGCGTTTCGCCCGCCATGCTCGAGGCGCTCTACGACGCGCTGTTCAGCGAACGGCGTCTGCTCGATGATCTCATCGCGCAGATGCGTCACCAACGCACCGCGGTCGCGACCGACGATATCCAGGGCGTGGACGACAGCACCTTCGCCACGCATCGCATTCTCGCCACGCTCGGACAGGCCCGGCAGCGTCGCCGTCAGCTCAACGTGCTGCTCGGCGGCTCCGAAGAGTGCACGCTGCGCGAACTCGAGGAACTGCTCGGCGACCGCGTCGACGAACGGCTGCGCGATGCGCGCCTGCGTCTGCAGCAGGCCGCCGACGTGCTCACCCGGGAAGTTGGCATGAACCGCAAGCTGCTGCGCGAAGCGCTCAGCAGCACCCAGCAGCATGTCCGCACGCTCGCCGGTGGCATGACCATGCCCACCACCTACGCCACCGAAGGGGTCGTACCCACGACACCGAGTGGCTCACGCGGCGTGCTCGTCAACCGGACGGTGTGACATGGGATCGGGCCTGTTCAGCATCGCGCGCAGCGCACTGCTGTCGCACCAGACGGCACTCCAGACCATTTCGCACAACGTGGCGAATGCGGAGACCGAAGGCTATTCGCGACAGGAAGTCGTGCTGGCGGCCAACACCCCTGTCCGTCTCTACAACGGCAACGTCGGCACCGGCGTCCACATTGCGACCATCCAGCGCAAGCGGGACATCCTGCTCGACGAGAATTTCCGTTCGGCCAATGTGGCGAACGGCAACAGCACCATGCGTCGCGATCTGCTGCAGAAGGTGGAAGACGTTTTCGGCGAGCCCAGTGACACGGGCATGGCCAATGCGCTGGACCAGTTCTGGAGTTCCTGGAGCGACCTCTCGGCGCAGCCCAACAGCCTGGCCGCACGCGCCGTCGTGCAGCAGCGCGGCCGGCAGCTCGCCCAGCTCCTGAACAGCTACGACACGCAGCTCACCCAGCAGCGTTCGTCCAATCTCGAACTGCTCGACAACACCGTCGGTCGCATCAATGCGCTCGCCTCGCAGGTCGCGGAGCTGAACACGCGCATCCTGGCCAGCGAAGGCAATGGCCATGTGGCCAACGATCTGCGCGACATGCGCGACTCGCGCCTCGACGAACTGTCCAAGGTCGCCGGCACCCGTGTCGTCAATCAGCCGAATGGCACCGTCACGGTGGTCATCGGCAACTCCACGCTCGTTGAAGGCGACACCTGGAACAAGGTCTCCGCGCAACTGGAAACCATCGTTCCTCCACCGACGGTGCCGGTGACCGATGTGCCGGTGCGCATCCGTCTCGGCAATTCTCCCGACCGGCTGGCGCCGCTCGATGGGGAACTGTCGGCGATCGTGAAGGTCCTCAACGAGGACATTCCGGCGGTGCGTGGTCGTCTCGATGCCATGGCCAGCCAGCTCGTGAGCGCGGTGAACACCGCCCACACCGGCGGTTATGTCTTCACCGGCAGCACGGTGCCCGGCACGGCCGCGGGCAACTTCTTCGATCCCGGCTCGGTCGCCAATCCCGTGCGCGCGTCCACGATCCAGCTCGACGCGGCGGTGGCCGCCGATCCGGGCAAGATCGCGGCGAGTGGGAATCCGAACGGCACCACCGACAACACCACCGCGCAGGCCATTGCCGCGCTGCGCATCACCGAAGGCACGGTCACCTGGACCGCGACCAACGGCACCACGGAGACCGGCTCGTTCCTCGGGTTTTTCCGAGGGCTCGTCACGCGTCTCGGGGTGGACGTGGCGTCGGCCACCGATGCCGCGGCCGTGGCGGAAAGTCTGGCTCAGCAGACGGATCAGCGCCGGCAGTCGGTGAGCGGGGTGAACACCGACGAGGAGCTGGTGAACATGCTGCGTGTGCAGCAGTCGTATCAGGCGGCAGCCAAGATGATCACGGCGGCCGATGAAATGCTCAAGACCCTGCTCTCTCTCGTCTGACGCGCGATGCTCATTCTCGGACGTCGCGAAGGCGACTCGATCATCATCGACGGCGGCATCCGCATCGTCGTGGTCTCCTGTGACCGCGGGGGCGTGCGCATCGGCATCGAAGCGCCGAACAACGTCAAGATCCTTCGCGGGGAGATCGCGCAGCAGGTGGCGCAGGAGAATCAGCGCGCCGCCGCGCCGGCCGACGCGTCGTGGATGGCAACCCTGGGCGCCCCCATCGCCGCGGGTACCTCCACCCCCAAGCCGTCGTCACCCGAGGCGTCCGCCTGATGTCATCCCGGATGTCATCCCGCGCGACGACGCGATGCCTGAAGCGTGCGCAGACGGATGACCGTGCCCGGCGCCGCCAGATCGGCATGTCCGTGACTGCCGCTCAACAGCCAGTCGATGGCGGCACGATCGGCATGCGCGGCCTGGACGGCCTGCGCCAACACGGCTGGGGTATCGATATCCCCACCCGCGTGGACGACGACTTCGTCGCCGATCGTTTCGAGCGTGATCACGAGGTCCGGCTCCGCTCCACCATTCCGCACTGCGGCCAGCAGACTCACGACCATCGCGTGGGCCAGCGCCGCGGGATCTGCCAGCACGGGCACGACGTCGTTCCGCGTCTTCACGGTCACGCCCACCGCCCGCAGATCGGGGTGATGCTCCACCAGCCGGCGCGCCGTTTCCACGGCGTCGGCCACCAGCATCGGTTCGGGCAGCGCGTCGTCCCGACGCGGCAGTTGCCGCAGTGTCTGCAGCAGCGCCTCGAGTTGATCGGCGTCCTGCTGCAATCCCCGCACGAATCGTTCGTCGGGGGTGCTGCCGCCTCCGAGCACACTGGCCACCGCCCCGATCGTCGCCAGACGATTGCTCATGGCGTGCGCCAGTCCCCGCAGCAGATCGTCGTGAATGACGAGCCAGCGCGTGATACCCGCCGCCTCGCCGGCGTGCCGGTGTTCCCCTGTGTCGGTCATCGCTGACTCCCTCTCCACTCGCACTCCGGATTCTCTCGCGTGTTCGTCATCATCGGCCTGGTTGTCGTCTTCGGCGCAGTCATCGGTGGCTATGTCATGCACCATGGACAGATCGCCGTCCTGATTCAGCCGAACGAATTCATCATCCTCGGGGGTGCGGCGCTCGGTACGCTGATCATCGCCAATCCGCCGTCGGTGCTCAAGGCGTGTATCGCCCAGACCCTGGGTCTGCTGAAGCCCAACCCGTACGGGGCGAAGGCCTACGCCGAACTGCTGCAGGTACTCTACGAAGTCTTCCAGAAGGCCCGCAAGGATGGACTGGTGGGTCTCGAAGCGCACATCGAGTCGCCCGAATCCAGCGACATCTTCCAGAAGTATCCGTCGTTCATGAACAATCACCACGCGGTGTCGCTGCTCTGTGACACGCTCAAGGTGCTGCTCACGGGCACGGTGGAGGATCACAATCTGGCCGAGATCCTGGACGTGGATCTCGAGAAGCATCATCACGAGGCGATGCTCGCGCCGCACGCCATCACCACCGTCGGCGACGCCATGCCGGGCTTCGGCATCGTGGCCGCCGTGCTCGGCGTCATCATCACGATGGGCTCGATCGGTGGCGCGGCGTCCGAGATCGGTGAGAAGGTGGCCGCCGCACTCGTCGGCACGTTCCTCGGCATCCTGCTGGCGTACGGCGTGTTCGGACCGCTCGCCAAGGCCATGGAAACGCGCCTGCACGCGGAACACGACTACATGCTCTGCATCCGCACGGCACTGCTGTCCTTCGCCCGTGGCGATGCACCCATGACGGCCGTGGAGTTTTCGCGCCGCAACATCGAACCGCACGAGCGCCCCAGCTTCGCCGAGCTCGAAGACCTCACGCGCAAGAAGGCGGCGTAACCCATGGCGGCGCGCGGAGGCAAGAAGGTCGTCATCGTCAAGAAGAAGATCGTCGGTGGAGGCGGACATCACGGCGGCTCGTGGAAGGTGGCCTATGCCGACTTCGTCACCGCCATGATGGCGTTTTTCATGGTGATGTGGATTCTTGGCATGGACGACAAGACCAAGCAGGCCATCGAGGGCTACTTCGCCAATCCGGTGGGATACAAGAAGGGCTACGGCGCGGGCTCGAGTCCGCTCGCCACCGGTTCGTCGGTGACGAGCATCCAGCGCACGCCGCTGCGCATGATCGTGCGCTCCACGGAGCAACGCACATTCGAACAGCTGCGGCAGACCATTCTCGACAAACTCGCCGCCAGCGATTCGCTCAAGCGCCTCAACGCGCTCGTGGATGTCCAGGTCACGCAGGAAGGCCTCCGCATCGAACTCGTGGAGTCGGGCCGGGGCGATGTCTATTTCCCGCTGGGTTCCGCGCGCATGAACACCGCCACGGTGCTCACGCTGCAGCTCGTGGGTCAGGAACTCGCCCCGCTGTCGCAGTCGCTCGTGCTCGAAGGACACACCGACGGCGCGAAATTCGGCAAGGATGCGTCGTATACGAACTGGGAGCTGTCGGCCGACCGCGCGAACGCCGCCCGACGTGTGCTCGAGACGGCGGGCATCGGTGCCAATCGCATCGCCGAAGTGCGTGGCTATGCCGACACCAAGCCCCGGGTGTTCGACGATCCGATGGACGCGGCCAACCGTCGCATCTCCATTCTCATTCCGTTCACCAACGTGCCGGAAAGCGCGGCGAATGCGGCCGAGCTGGCCACCGGGAAGCGCGACTCGATCGTGAACAGCATCGCCGAGCCGATCAAGCGGAACTACTGAGCCGGCCCCGCTGAACCGACATCACCCCGCGGGGCGCAGAACGCGGATCACGACGGCGTGGCGCTCGCCAGCCGGTCGCCGGCCCACATCACCGATTCCGTATACAGCTCGGTGAACGCGGCACGCATGCCCGGGACTTCCTGCTCCACCGCATCCCAGTCGGCGCGTTCGTACGCGTCGGCCAGCAGCAGGACGTCGGCATGAGGCCCCCGCGAGAACAGCAAGGCGTCGCGCACGTCCTGGCTCACCGGCAACCGTTCCAGCACCTGCTCCATCGGCAGTCCCAGCAGTGTATCCATGCGGGACAGCAGCCCCACGAGGAACCGCGCCGATGGATCGCCGTGCCCGGCATGGGCGCTCACCACTTCACAGAAGCGGCCGCGCACCAGCGCCATCATCACCGCTTCGTGTGCCACGGCACTGCGCGCGCCCACCGAGGCCACGAGCATGATGATCATCCAGCGTGACAGGGCTTCGCGTCCCACCAACCGGATGGCGTGGGAGATGGAATCCACGCTGCGCCCGCCGAAGGACGCCGAGTTGACGATACGCAGCAGCGTGAACGACAACGAGGGATGACTGCGGAACGCGTCTTCCAGCTCCCGTTCCGTGACCCGCGGCTGATTGAGCATCGAAACGATCTGGAACACGGCCGCCTGATGCACGTTGGCCGCACGTCCGTCGAGCGTTTCCGGCCGGCTGAAGACGTAGCCCTGGAAGAGATCGAACCCCATGGCCCGGCACTGCTCGAGCTGCGCCGGCGTCTCCACCCGTTCGGCGAGAATCGTGAGTTCGTGCGCCTTCAGCTTCGCGACGAGGGGTGCGAGCTGGTCGAGTGTTCCCGACTGTGTCCACGGCAACACGTCCACTTTTACGATCGACACCAGCGGCAGCAGCGGGTCGAGCGAATCGCGACCGTCGTAGTCGTCGAGGGCGAGCAGGTAGCCCTCCGCCGCGGCGCGCTCGCAGGCATCGAGCACCGCCGGTGTCGCGTCGATCGTTTCCAGCAGCTCCAGCACCACCGCCTGGGCATCGAAGATCTTGTACAACTCTCCGAGGAGGTGATCTTCCGTGATGTTCACGAACGCTCTGGTACCGGCCGTCAGGCGCTCCAGCCCGATGGACAGCAGCGCGTGCAGCGCGGTATCGCCACACATGAACGTGGCCGAAAGCCCCGACTGCGCGGCCGTGGCCTCGCGCGAGGCCCGATACAACAGCTCGTACGCCACCCGACTCGGCGTCCGATCGAAGATCGGCTGGCGGGCGATGAATACATGCTGGGCCGTAGGCGGCGGCGTGATGTCGACTTCATGGACGGGCATACGATCGGCTTCAGTACGTTCGGTACGTGGAACGCAGTGCTGCGCCTGGCGTACTCAACGGAAGACCGTCGGCATGGAGCCTGATGGTGGCAGCGTCGCTCGTTCTCAGATTATCGTCTGTCATATGCCGCAACTTGATCTGCGTGTGTTTCGCACACTCGCCTGCGTTTTCACCGGGGCCATGCTGCTGGTGAGCGCGGGTTGCGGTCGTGATCGTCAGACGGCGTCGGTCGATTCGGCGCTCGCGCGTGATCTCACGCT
This sequence comes from Gemmatimonas aurantiaca, assembly GCF_037190085.1. Taxonomy (NCBI): domain Bacteria; kingdom Pseudomonadati; phylum Gemmatimonadota; class Gemmatimonadia; order Gemmatimonadales; family Gemmatimonadaceae; genus Gemmatimonas; species Gemmatimonas aurantiaca. Next base: position 89,612 of record NZ_JBBCJO010000011.1, on the reverse strand, counting down.
CGCCGCCTCGGCGGCCTCGACCGTGGCCATCGGCGACACCGCCATCGCGACCACGCCGTCGGCCCCCACACCCCGGACGCCCGCGGCCAGACCCACCCCGCAGGCGCCCACGGCCGCAACCACCCCCCGCCCGGCACCATCCCGGGCCGGACGACCGGCATCGTCGGCTCCTTCTGCAACGACGACGCGTCCCCCCCAGCCCGTGTCACCGGAACCCGCCCCCGCTGCCACAGCGTCGGCATCGGTACCAGCCACGACACCCGCTGGACCGGCTTCCGCGCCGGCCCCGACGGCCGGGGAAAGCAGCGGACGTCGCCACGGGATCGGGGCCGGCGCCATCCTGGCCGGAGCCACGGGCGCCGAGATCTGCACGCTGGCCAACCGTCCGGGTGACCGGTTCGTCGTCTCCCTGGCGCAGGCCGTGTCCGGACCGGAGGGTGCCCTGCTGCCGGCTGGCACCCCGGTCCTGGTGGAGCTCGCGCCGCCCGGGCCCAACGGCGAGTTTGCGTTTCGCCTGAAAGGTGTGCAACTCAATGGTGAGTTCATTCCGGCCGAGGGCGGCGTGCAGGTGGCCGACGCCACCGTCACGGAACGGAGTGTCTCCAAGGGCGGCGACAAGGGGAAAGTCATCACGGGCGCGGTCGCCGGTGCGATCCTCGGACGCATCCTGGGGGGCAGCACCAAAGGCGCCGTGATCGGGGCGGCGGGCGGTGCGGCCGCCGGCACCGTGGCCGCGGCCCGCAACACGACCAAGGAGCGCTGCCTCCCGGCCGGCACCACCCTCTCCGCCACGCTCTCGTCGACCCTGCTGCTCCCCGACCCGACTCCATGATGCCCGATACGACGCGCTGGCCGTGATCGACGTCGCCGGATATTCCAAGCTGTATGGCGACACCGTGGCGGTGCAGTCGCTGTCGTTCCATGTCGCGCCCGGCGATGTGCTTGGCCTGGTCGGCCCCAACGGCGCCGGCAAGACCACCACGTTGCGGGCGCTCGCGGGCATTCTGCAGCCCTCGGCGGGCACCATCCGGATTGCGGGAATCGACCTGCAGGCCGATCCCGTGGCCGCCAAGGCCCGGCTCGCCTTCATTCCCGACGAACCGCAACTCTTCGACTATCTCACGGTGGTCGAACACCTGCAGTTCGTCACCAGACTGTATGGTGTGGCCGACGCCGCGCCGCGCATTCCGCTGCTGCTCGAGGAGCTCGAACTCACCGCCAAGCGGGACGCGCTGCCCAGTGAACTCTCGCGCGGCATGAAGCAGAAGCTCGCCATCGCCTGCGGCCTGCTGCACGGCCCGGCCGCCCTGCTGCTCGACGAGCCCCTCACCGGCCTCGATCCGGTCGGCATCCGTCGCATGAAGGAGACCATCAGCGCCCGCGCCCGTGAGGGCACGGCGGTGATTCTCAGTTCACATCTCCTGCATCTGGTGGAGGAGCTGTGCACCCGCCTGCTCGTCATCCGACGCGGACAGGCGGTGGCGTTCGGCACCATCGACGAGATCGTGACCGAACGACCGGCGCTGGCCGGCAAATCCCTCGAGGAGATCTTCATCGCGCTCACGGGCAGCGACACCTGACGGTCATGACCGACCGACAGACGCCCTGGCAGACGCCACCGCAGATGCCACCGCAGACGCCCACGAAGCGCGCGTTCGTCGCACTGCGCTACCTCTACACACGCACGCTGTGGAATCGCCTGCGTGCGCAGGCCGCACGGGTGCGCAGTCCGCGATATCTCGCCGCCGTCGTCATTGGCGCGCTGTACCTGTGGTGGGCCCTGCTCCGCAACACGCACACCAGCGAGTTCTCGGTGAATCGTCTGATCACGAACGACGTCACCATCGTGCTCGTGAGTGCCTTTCTGCTGTTCTCCAGTGCACGGTGGTGGTTGTTCGGCAGCGATCGCAGTGCGCTCGCGTTCACCGCCGCGGAGGTGCAGTTCCTCTTCCCCGCGCCGATCACGAGACGTGGCCTCGTCCACGCCAAACTCGTGCGCATGCAGCTCGCGATCCTGCTCAACACGCTGATCTTCACGGTGATCCTGCGCGGCAATGCCGGTTCACTGGCCGCATGGGAGCGGGCGCTCGCGCTCTGGATCCTCTTCACCACGCTGGCCTTTCATCGTCTCGCGGCCAGCATCGTGCGTGCCAGCGTGATCGAACACGGCCCGGCGGGCCGGCGCCGCGGTCTCATCCCCATCGTGGTGTTCGTGGCGTTGATCGGGGCCGTGGCCTGGGGTGTCATCGACAGCTGGCCCATGCTGCGCGCCGCCAGCGTGCATGGGGCACGGGCCACATTCGACGTGTTCGTGGGCACGCTCAATGCGCCGGTGCCGTCGCTCGCGTTGTGGCCCATCCGCACCCTGCTTGCTCCCATCGGCCTCGCCAACGGCAGCGGATGGGGGCTCGCCATTCTCTGGTCGGCGGGCATTCTGCTCCTCCACTACTTCTGGTTGCTGCGTCTCGACGGCGCATTCGAGGAAGCCGCGCTCGAAGCCACACAACATCGCGTCGAACGGATGCAGCGGTTCCGTTCTTCGCAGATGGGACAGGCGCGTTCGCGCACCGGCAAGCTCACGCGGGTGCCCCCGCTCGCACTCACCGGGCGCCCCGAAGTGGCCATCGCCTGGAAAAACGTGGCCGCCGCACTGCGTGGGGGGGCCTGGCGCACCCAGCTCGTCGCGTTCACCGTGGGGCTCGCGGCGCTGGCCTTCGCATCCCGCTCCGCATCCGATCGCATCGGGGATGCCTTCGTCGGTGTCACCATCGGATGGGGCGCGATGCTGTTGTTTCTCGGGCCGCTCTGGATGCGCTTCGATCTGCGTCTCGACCTGCCACGACTGGCGATGCTCAAGACCATGCCGCTGCCCGGCTGGCGCATCGTCATGGCGGAGATCGCCGCGGTGACATTGTTGCATTCCATCACCGTCTGGTCGCTCATGATCGTGCCTCTGGTGATGTTCCTGCAGGAACCCTCGCTGCTGCTGGACAGTGGTGCGACCATTCCCCTGCTCGTGTCCATCGTGGTGGCCGTCCCGGTGTTCAATGCCCTGATGTTCACCGTCCAGAACGGCACCGCTCTGCTCTTTCCGGCCTGGGTGCGACTGGGCACCGAAGCGCGCGGTTTCGAGACCATGGGGCAGAATCTCCTGACCACCGGCGCCACCACGCTGGTGGCTGCGATCGCGTTGGTCTTTCCGGTGGGTCTCGGGGTATTGATGGTATGGCTCACCGACGACTGGAACGGTTGGTCGGTACTCGGCGCCACCGTGCTGGGCGGGCTGCTGCTGCTCGCCGAACTGTGGCCCGTGCTGCATTGGCTGGGTTCGGTCTTCGAACGCACCGATGTGAACGATGTGGTCAGTGCCACCTGACATCATTCGACGGCGCCTGACCCTTCCCGCATCGTGTTCCGGTGCCTAACCTGCCAGAGGTCCTTTCACGCACCGATCCGATGTCCGCTGACGAATTCGAGCTTCCGGAAGACGACGCCACTCCCGATGACGACGAGGCCCGCCAGGCGGTCTTCGTGACCACGCGGGAACCGGTGGAGATTGTGATAGACCGGCTCGACGATCCGCGTGCACCCGATTCGTCGGCACTGGCGGCATATATCGACGGTCGTCTCGTCGCCCGCAGTGCCATGCCGGTCGAGGCCATTCAGCGACTCATCGATCTGCGCCTGTTCGAGGAGCCGGTGCCGCTGGGGCTCTTCGCCTATGAAGAGGAACCGGGACTGCAGTGTCGGCTGTTCGCGCTCGTTCCGCGTTCGCTGCTCGAAGCCGACGCGCACACGTCCGAGCCCTGGAAGGCCAGCGTGCCGAGCTACGAGTCCACCGTCAGCAGCCAGGATGACGATGACGACGAGGATGAGGAGGACGACGACGAGGAGTCGCCGTTCGAAACCATCCTGCTCGGTCATATCGTGCGCTTCGAAAAGGATCGTCGTCACCCCGACAACCTCGCCGAGGAAGCGGTCGACATCCTACAGCGCATCATTCACGGTGCCGACTCGCTCGAAGACGCCGACCGCAAAGCCATCGACGACCTGCTCGGGTCGCTCTAGCCGGCGAGTGGCATCACGCGCCTTCGGGAGCGTTGAACGACCGTTCCATCGCCACCAGCCGCTTCCACAGAAACGCCGCGAATCCCTCGCGGCGACGCGTGGCATCCCCACCGATCCAGGCGTCGGGGACCGGCTGCGCCGCGGCACGCAGCACTTCGCGCGTCAGCAGCGGCGCACACTGCGCATGGACATCGCCCAACACGGGTGAGGCCCACCCGAAGACATGTCCTTCGATGTCGTATCCGCGCCCAGGGTGCGACTCCGTGACGCTCGACCAATCGTGCTGGAACGGCAGACACGCCCCATGATCGATGAGCCAGATCGTGCCGCGACGCATCATGAGATTGGCGTTGCGCGGCGTGCGGTCGAGGTTCTGCACGAGGATGTCCAGCCAGAGCACACGCGCGGCGGTGACGAGATTCGCCGAGCCGAATTCACTGGCCGTGAGATCGCGCCCTCCCTCCAGCAGGGCGAATCCGAGATTCGTGCCCATGCTGCGATCGAGCAGATCGCGCAGTTCGTCGTTCTGATCATCGCTCGGGATTCCCGTGGGCAACTCCACGAAACTCCGCTCCGGCACCGACAATCCGATCGCGTCCGCCAGTTCGCCCACGATGATCTCGGCCACCAGCGGCGCGGTGCCCTGTGAAGCACCGTGCAGCTTCACGAAACGGGCGCCGTCGGTGGTTTCCGCCACCACCGGAGACGAAGACCCTTTGCGTTCCCGGCGGATCACGCGTGTGGCCACGCAGTGTGCGAGATCAGTTCTGATGGTCGGCATGCCGTTCATCGTGAAGCCCGTTGTTCCCTGTATGCGTCCATGTATCGGTCCGTTCCTCGTGACGCTCATGGAGACGCTCATCATCGCTGCCGCGCACGGTGATATCCAGCAGGGGCGGTGAATCGAGCAGCGCTTCCGGTGTGGTGCTCACACCGCTCATCGCCCCCAGTTTGCGCGCACTCACCAGCACCCGGCGTTCGAGGCTGCCCAGCGCGCGATTGTACGACTGCACGGCGCGTTGCAGTCCGCGCCCCAGTTCGGCGAGCTGCTCGTCAAAGACCGCCAGTCGTTCGTGCAATTCCCGTCCCAGCGCCGCCACTTCCGCCGCGTCATCGGCCACCCGCTCCTGTCGCCATCCGTAGGCCGCCGCCTTGAGCAGTGCGATGAGTGTGGTGGGAGTGGCCAGCAGCACACGTTCCTCGAGCGCGGATTCGAGCAGCGACGGATCGGCGTCGAGCGCCGCCGCGAAGAATGCTTCGCCGGGAAGAAAGAGTACGACAAAATCGGGCGCATCGTCGAACTGGGCCCAGTACTTCCTGGCCGCCAGCTGCTGCACATGACTCCGCACCTGCATCGCGTGGGCCGCGAGACGCGCCGAGCGTGTGCGTTCGTCGGTGGCCGCCATGGCCTCGAGATACGCCGTGAGTGGCGCCTTGGCATCCACGATCAACCGACGCTCGCCGGGCAACCGCACCAGCAGATCGGGGCGTTGTACGCCGTGTTCACCACGCACCGTGACCTGCGGCTCGAAATCGCAGTAGGCCAGCATGCCCGCCAGTTCACACACCCGACGCAGTTGCAGCTCTCCCCACTGCCCCCGCACCGATGGTGCACGCAGTGCCTGCGACAGCTGCTGCGTCTCGTGGCGCAACGATTCCCCGGCGAGCGTCACCGCATCGAGCCGTTCCCCGATCTGGCCGGCCACGCGTGCCTGCGCCTGTCCGAGTTGTGTGAGGGCCGCATCGTATCGCGTGAGCGTTTCGCGGATGGGCATGAGCAGATCCGCCACGTTGCCGTTTCGTGTCGTGATCTCCGCTTCGACTTCGTGTCTGGCCAGCTGTTCGCGCAGGGCCATCTCGGTGGCCCGCGCCCGGGACTCGCTTTCCTGCATCGCTTCGCTGCGTGCCCGCGCCACCTCGGCCCGTGCGATACGGCGCGCCACGAGCCACACGGCCGTACCGCCGGCCAGCACGCCGATGAGCGGTGCGGCGATCAGTGTCGCCAGTTCAGACGGGAAAGAGTCCATCGATCGACAGATATCGCTCGCCGGTATCGTAGCAGAACGTGAGCACACGGGCGCCTGCCGCAAGCGAAGGCAACGTCTGGGCAACGGCCGCCAGTGCCGCCCCGCTCGAGATGCCCACGAAGATGCCCTCTTCACGCGCCGCACGCTGCGCGAACCGATAGGCGTCTTCTTCGCTCACCGCGATCGTGCCGTCGAGCGTGTCGGTGTGCAGGTTGCCGGGAATGAAGCCCGCGCCGATGCCCTGGATGCGATGCGGACTCGGGGCACCGCCGCCGATCACCGCCGACTTGGCCGGTTCCACCGCCAGCGTCCTGAGCGTCGGCCACTGCCGCTTGAGCACCTCACTCACGCCCGTGATATGCCCGCCGGTGCCGACGCCGGTGATGAGATAGTCGATGCCTTCGGGGAAATCCTCGAGGATCTCACGCGCGGTGGTGTCGGCATGACTCCGCACGTTGGCCGGATTGTCGAATTGCTGCGGCATCCAGGCGCGGGGGGTGGACGCCACCAGTTCCTGTGCCCGGGCAATCGCGCCCTTCATGCCCTGCTCGCGTGGCGTGAGATCGAACGACGCACCGTAGGCCGCCATGATGCGTCGCCGTTCGATCGACATCGATTCGGGCATCACGAGAATGAGATGGTATCCCTTCACCGCCGCCACCATCGCGAGCCCGATGCCGGTATTGCCCGACGTGGGCTCGATGATCACACTGCCCGGCCCGAGCAACCCCTGGCGCTCCGCATCCTCGATCATCGCCAGGGCGATACGATCCTTGATGCTGCCACCCGGATTGGCGCGTTCGAGCTTCAGCCACACCTCCGCATCGCCAAAGAGTCGCTGCAACCGCACGTGCGGCGTGCGACCGATCGTTTCCAGAATGTTCGAGACGCGCATGAAATCCTGTGGCTGGAGGTGCGGGTGTCGTGGGATGCTGCACTGAAGGTGAAGATGGCGTGGCTAGATGTGAAACTCGATCCCATCGTCGTTCCCGTCGGGATCGGGCGTCGGACGCGGCTCTACGCGGCTCGTGAACTGCACCACCGAGCGCTCGGGCACCGACGAGGTCAGCCACACGTTGCCGCCGATCACCGAACGATCCCCCACCAGCGTCATGCCGCCCAGGATGGTCGCGTTGGCGTAGATCACCACATCGTTGCCGATGGTGGGATGACGCTTGCGGTTCTGCAGCTTCTTGCTCACCGCCAGCGCGCCCAGCGTGACGCCCTGGTAGATGCGCACCCGATCGCCGATTTCACTCGTCTCGCCGATCACCACGCCCGTGCCGTGGTCGATGGCAAACGCCGCACCGATGCGCGCGCCCGGATGGATGTCGATCCCCGTTTCACGGTGCGCCCACTCCGACAGTACGCGCGGGAACAGCGGTACCTCCCGCAGATACAGCTCGTGCGACAACCGATGCACCGCCGTGGCCAGAAAACCCGGATAGGCGATGATCACCTCCTCGATGCTCGCCGCCGCCGGATCGCCGCTGGTGATGGCCTGCGCATCCTCCAGCAGCATCGCCCGCACCGCCGGCAATCGATCGAGCATCGACACGACGACCGGGTCCGCCTCGGACATCAGCGGCGTGATCGCCGCACGCAGCAACGCTTCCAGATGCGCCGCTTCCTCGTCCACACTTTCGACGCTCAACCGCGAGGGCGGCGCGAACTGCGGGAACATCAGCGCCAGCGCCCGCAGCGCGAATTCCTCCGCCAGCGCGCGCAGGGGACGGGGCGCACCACATTCCCGACGCTCGTCGCGCAGCGTATCGAGAAAAGTGCGCCAGGTGGCGGAGGTTGGTGCGGTCGTGGTGCCAGGCATCGGATCGGTGGGAGATGTACCGCTCGAATCCCGCAGAGATCTCTACCGGGATCTCTCTGAAATCTCGCCGAAATCTCGCCGTATGATCAGAGCCGTTCCAGCGCCGACACCCGGTCGGCGTCGCGTGTCGGCACATGACACTGCATCCCGATGGCCGTCAGGGCGGCCGCCCGTAGCGCCTCGCGATACCACGCCGCCGGTTTTGGCGTCGGCCACTCGGTGTCGCCCTCGAAGCGGTCCTCACGCGCGAACAGTTCGAGATAGGCCATGCCGCCCGTTCGCCGCGTCACCTGTGGCAGTCCGTTCGTGAGCTGCGCCGCGGAGAGATAGTTGAGCATGCCACAGCATACCACGAGATCGTACGACTCGCGCAGTGGCAGCGTATCGAGCGATTCGATCCCGCCCAGCAACAGATGACGCCGCGGGCCATATCGCTGCACGGCATAGGCGCTGGGATCGACTCCGACATAGTGCAATCGGGGACGATGTTCGAGCAGCGCACCCCGCCATTGTCCCTCGCCACACCCCACGTCCAGCACCGATCGCACCGGTCGTCCCAGAACGAACTCCGCCGTGCCGAGCACGAACGCCACCTGCCGCGCCAACTCGGCCGGCGATTTCACACGATGCTGCGGATGCCGGTACCATTTGTCGAAGTACGCACGATCGTACCGCTTGGTCTCCTCCACTTACAGAATCCCCCAGAAGCTCCGGTCGATATCGATGGAGAAACGCCAGTGTCCATCGCGCAATCCGCGTGCGACATCGGCGCGCAGCAGGTCGTAGAAGAACAGCATCCCCACGCCCGCCGACGGATACATACCGGCCCTCGTCGGACGTTCTGGCGTCCCCGACGCGGTGCCCAGCGCCTGAACGAACGGGGCCAGCGTGATGTGCCCCGGTGACGATCCGAAGCGGCCCAGCGGAATGGACGGCGCGGGAACCGGCGCACGGAATTCCACACGCTGCGACAGCAGGGCACGCGCACCGAACTGCTGCGCATCGTAACCCGGCGCCGTCCACGGTCCGCCGGCAAAGACCAGCCACTGCGGTGGCAACGCACGACCGCCTGCCACACCGCCGAACGTCTGCAGAAAGAGCGCGCGATCGCCACCCAGGGAACGCGTGAGCTGCAACAACCCCTGCGCCCGACCCACCAGCGGTGACACACGCTGCGTCTCCACACCGGGCGACCCGGTGACCGGCTCGAGCATTTCCCGGTCGAAGCTCCCGCGGTAGGCCCCGAGACTCGCGCTCAGCATCCACAGACCACGGGTAGCCGACGGCTCTGTAGGAACCCAGCCACCCGTGCCCTGCACCTCCGCACGCGCGCCGTCCAGACGCCATGCCGGCAACGTTGGCGCGAAATGCCGCGAAAGCGGATCGGCCGTCACGTGGGTAAGGCGATCCTGTTCGGCCGCCAACCGCCAACTGAATGCGCTGTTCGGTGCACGACGCCAGACAATGCCCGCGGCGCGTGTGTCCACCGACTGCGTGTAGTCGCTGCCGAACAGCAACGACGCCAGCGAATTGGTCACCCCCGCGCGCTCGGCCAGGGCCAGCTCGCGATAGTCGCGCTCCACGAACAGTTGCAGCGTGGGTGTGCGTCCGAACGCCGGAGCCGGTCCGATGGAGACGTGTCCCTTCACTTCATGATCGGAAAACCCGAACCGCGCCCGCGCGCTCACCTGGATGCCATTGCCCGTGCGATGGGCACCACCCAGTCCCAGCGCCAGCCCCTCGGCACGGTTGAAGCGCGCCAGGTCGCTCACCCCGCGCCCCGTCACCGATGCCGTGGCCGGACGGGCCAGCATCGCCGCACGCACCGCGGCTTCCGCCTGCACACGCGCACGCACCACGTCCTCGCTGCTCGCGATCTGGATTTCCGGTGGCAGGGCATCGATCACCCGTCCTTCGAACGGATGCGCTCTGAGGCTGTCGCGCGGCATGGAGCTCCATCGCGGCAGCAGCATCACCGGTGCGGGAATGCGCTCGTTCACCGTGTAGTTCGAAATTTCCCAGCGGCCCCGCACGATGCCGCGTGCCGGGATATCGAACCACGTGCTGCCGCGCGATACCTCCACTTCCTGCCGACGCGGCAACCAGTACCGCTCGTACACGAGACCGTTCTCCAGCGTCACCACCAGCGTCTCGATGCGTTTGTCGATGATGGCCGCGCGCGTGAAGGTCATCGACAACCGCACGACGGCCGCCGTTTCGCGATCGAGATACACCGAGCCGATGGCCGCCGGTGTACTGGCATCACGCGGACGGAATCGCACTTCGTCCACCAGGATCTCACGGCCCGGGATGCGGATGCGCACCGCGTCGCCCATCGCGTATTCGTAGATGGCCTGCGCGGTGGCCGCGAGCGGATGCGGGACATCGCGCACATCCTGTCCATCGCCCAGACGGATGCGATCGGGCAGATTGTCGAGCACCACGCCGTATCGATCGCGATAGTAGCCCACGTTGGCAGGCAGCAGTGTCGTATCGCGACGCCCGACCAGACGCTGCGCACTGCGTCCGGGTTGCCACCAGGCGATCGACAGGGCGAGTTCCTCGCTCTGCACCACCTTGGGAGGAATGATCAGCCCCTCGCCGAACTGCGCGAGGAACGCCAGGAACCCGTGCGCATCGGCCTGATACGACAGCAGCGTGCTGTCGGCCAGTTGCACGCCGCGTCGCGTGATCGCCCGCGACACAAGCGAGTCCGCGGACGCACTGCGCCACGGAGCATTGTTGCCGCTCTGGTTGGTACGCTGATTGGTACTCTGCGCCGCGAGCGGTGCGCCCGCCACGGTCAGCAGCGACGTACCCACCAGCATCAGCCACGAAAACTTCGAAAGCGTCACGGAGGGGTTGGAATCGACGTGACCGGCATCAACAGCCAGCTTCGGTAACGTCCGGCCGGCCGGTCATCGTCATGAGGCAGTACCACAAGATACGCCCAACCGTATCGCCACTGCGCATCGATGGCCGGGTCGGCATCGGGAACCCGGGGCGCACGGAACAATCGCCGTTCGGCCACCCGGGCCGTGAGCGGGACGATGGTACCGTTCGGGCCCACCAGCCGCACACGCGAGGAGACCGGCATGACCGGCGCGGTCTCGCGGACTCCGAAATGCACGGCCAAGAGCGTGTCGCTGGTGCGACCACTGCGCACACTCTCGATGCGTGGCAGCGGTCCACTCGGAGTCAGCGACGCCGACGTGGCCATGCTGTCGACCAGAAAGTGCGCCGAGCGATACCGGGTGACGACCCAGGCATCGAGGGGAGCGGTCTCCCGCCGCTGTGCCTCCGCGCCGCCTGTCAGTGCGAGCAACAGGCCCACGGCCAGACTCACGCGCCCAATCCCCTCTCTCTTCCTCAAGGCACCTCCAGCACGCGTCGCCCGAGCAAGGCAGGCAACGGCGCCGGAACCACATGCGACACATCCGCGCCGGGAGTCAGCACATCGAGACCCGCCCGCAACGCCGCATCGCTCCGCACGGCATAACGCAGCATCTGCTCGGTGGCCTGTTCGGCTTCGAGCACACGCAGGACCGCCATGCGGGTGCCCACCGTGACCCACTCGGTGCGGGCCACCGGATCGGACACGTCACGAGGCACCATCTGCGCCAGGGCCACCCGCATGCGCGCTTCCAGCATCGCCAGCGGCGTGATGGCCCAGGATTCTTTCAGCGCGTGAATGGCCAGGGAATCCGCGAGGCGATTCACCAGCGCCGTCGACGTGCCATTCCAGGTGGTCGGTGGGCTGGTGAGGTCACGCCGCACCGCATCGTCGAGCAGCACATCGGGTTCGATGCCGCCACGCGCCTCCGCGCCCTTGCCCTGACGCCGTTCGAGCGCTTCGCCTTTGGGCGTGAGCCAGCGTGCCGTGGTCAATCGCAGCGACAACTCCTTCGACAACGTCACCACGCGCTGCACCACACCTTTCCCGTACGTGGGCACGCCCACCAGCAACGCACGCCGGTAGTCACGCAGCGCCGCGGCGGTCACCTCGGCGGCACTCGCCGTCCCCGCGTCCACGAGGACGGTGAGCGGCAGCGACGGCCAGCGCGATGTGGGCGCCCGATGCGGCTGTGGCGCCGCGCCGCCGCGTCCCGCCAGTGACGCCACTACCGCGCCGCGCGGCAGGAACAACCCGGCCGCCTTCACACCCTCCTCGAACAGGCCGCCGCCGTTGCCGCGCAGGTCGAGCACCAGCGCACGGGCTCCCCGATCGACCAGCTCCTCCACCGCCTGTTCGAGCTCCGACGCCGAACGCGCCGTCATCGTGGACAACCGCACATACCCGACCGAATCGGAGAGCAGCCCCTGTTCCGCTACGGCGGACATGTGCCAGGTGGTCCGATGCAGCGTCACCGTACTGGTGTCCCCCAGCGGCGCCCGCCACACCGTCACCACATGACGCGAGGGCACCTCTTCGGTGCTGTCGCGCTGCTTGCCCCACCCCTCGCGCACGGGTACGCTGTCCACCAGCAGGATGCGGTCGCCGGCGCGCAGCCCCGCCGCGTACGCAGGCGAATTGTGCGCCACGCGAATGATGCTGGCCCCATTGTCCTGACGACGCAGCGTGAGTCCGAGCCCACGCCCTTCACCCAGCAGCGATCCGCGATACTGCTGCACACCCTCCCCCCGCAGCAGTGCGGCATAGGGGTCGTGCAATTCGCGCAGCATCCCCGCCACCGCACGCCGGATCAATTCGTCGCTCGGCAGCGAGTCGAGCGCATTCACGCGCACCGAATCGATGGCCTGCGACAACAGACGCGCATCCGACCATTCGTCACGTGCCGCCGCCTGATGGCGCTCGAACCACACGCCGCCACCAAATGCCGCGGCCAGTCCACCCGCAATCAGCGGAATGAGCCAGAGCGCACGGGAGCGGAGCGAAACGGGCATCGGCAAACGCAGCGGCGAGGGAGTCGGAGACGGAACGGCGAATGAAGATGAAGAGCGGAACGATGGTATGTCTTCGTACCACGTCCGGAAGTCGGGGATCCCCTTGTGAGGTTACTTTGAGACGGAACGTGGACCGGCCGGGTCACCGCACCTGTCCCCGCCTGTCCCCAAGAGAGTAACACCCCATCGACGGCCACTGCAGCGATGAACTCAGCCACGAACGACGGCTTCATCACCACCGAGGCGCCCAAGCCCAGTCAGTCCATCAGCGGACTGCTGCTCCTGGCCGCGACGATCGCGGCGATGATCTGGGCCAACTCCTCCGCCGGTGACTCGTATCACGCGGTATGGGAACTCCCCATTGCCGGCATGTCGCTGCATCACGTCATCAACGACGCGCTGATGGCGTTGTTCTTCCTGATGGTGGGGCTGGAGATCAAGTACGAGCTGCAGGACGGCGCCCTCACGTCCATCCGGCAGGCCGCATTGCCCATCGTCGGCGCCATCGGCGGCATGCTCGTCCCCGCCACGATCTACACGGCCATCGCGCTGGGCACCCCCGCCGCATCCGGCTGGGGCATTCCCATGGCCACGGACATCGCGTTTGCGCTGGGCATCATGGCGCTGCTTGGCGACCGGGTTCCGGCGGGGCTTCGCATTTTCCTGGCCGCACTGGCCATTGCCGACGACATCGGCGCCGTACTCGTCATCGGACTGTTTTATACGTCCACCGTCTCCACCGCCGCCCTCGCCGCCGTGATCGTGATCATGGGGGCTTTGATGTTGTGCAACAAACGCGGGGTGCACAGTCCCTGGCCTTATGTCCTGCTCGGGGTCGTGTTGTGGGTGGCCGTCTATCGTTCCGGCGTGCATGCCAGCATAGCCGGCGTGCTGCTGGCGTTCACCATTCCCGCACGCGGCGCCAGCAGCGTGGAGCATCAGATCGAGCATGCCCTGCAGTTCCCGGTCAGCTACGGCATCATTCCCCTGTTCGCGCTCGCCAACGCGGGCGTCGTCATCCCCGACAATCTGAGTGCGCTGGCCACCGCGCCAGCCACGCTGGCCACGGCCAGTGGTCTGCTCATCGGCAAGCCGCTGGGCATCTCCGGCGCCGCCTGGCTGGCCGTGCGCATGCGCTGGGCATCGCTGCCCGCCGGCGCGACGTGGTACGGGTTGTTCGGTGTCTCCATGCTCGGCGGCATCGGCTTCACCATGTCGCTGTTCGTGGCCGCCCTGGCATTCGGCAGCAGCACGCATCTCGATGCCGCCAAACTGGGCGTGCTCGGTGGATCGCTCTGCGCCGGCGTGATCGGCGCGACGCTGCTCGCGCTGCGCGGAGCGTCGCGCGATGGCCATGGCAGTGACAACGGCAAGAACAATCGCACCATCACCCCGACCCCACCCTGATGACCACACTCGAACGCGCGACGGGCGCGACTTCCCGGCCACTGCTCATCGTGAGCGATGTCGATGGCACGCTCATCGACGAACGCGGGCAATTGCCCTGCGCACCGCACGAACTGCGTGCACATCTCTCCGCACTGGGCGCGGCCCGCGGCGCGCCGGTGCAGGTGGCGCTGGCATCGAGCCGCACCATGCGCGAACTCACCGTGCTGCAACGCGCACTGGGGCTCTATGGTCCCTGCATCGCCGAGGACGGCGCATTGCTCGGCATCGATGTGGAAACAATGACACCGGACGACCGGCTTGCAATCACGAATGCGGGGCGCCGACGACTCGCCATCGAACAGTTCGCCGCCGATGTATCGGCGCTCGAAGCGCTCATGCAGGACGTCCCGGCGTTTCATCGCGCCGATGTGCGGCAGCTCGATGTGCCAGAATGGCGCGCATTGGGATTTCGCACGCCGGCATCCGTGCGGCGTGCACTCGCCGCGAGACGGAACAGCATTCTGCTCGACCCCGAGGTTCTTGACGTGGATGCTTTGCAAGTGCTACGTGACAAGGCTGCCCGGCATGCGCTGCAACTGCGACGCGGCGGACGTTGGCTCACGCTCACGGCAGCACATGGGAAAGGCGCCGCGCTTCGTGCGCTGCGGCACAAACTCCGGCAGCACGGGGTACCACCCCTGCTTGCGGCCATTGGCAACGAGGAGAATGACATCTCGTTGCTTGCTGAAGCCGATCTGCGCTTCGTGATACGCAACCCGCACCGTGGTCCTCTCGGATCATTGGCGTCGCTGCCCGGCGCCATCGTGTTGAGTCCGGAAGGACCAGGAGGATGGATCGATATGCTGAACCGCCTGCACCAGGTCGCCGCGTGACGGCGCCAATGCGCCCCAATGCGCGTGCGGCTCATGAACCGCCGCGCTGGACGTTCTCGCTGCTCACGATTCCCTCCCGCGTCGAGTTTCTCGGTCGTCTGCTGGAATCCCTCGCCTCGTTGCCGGCACAGCCGGCTTTCGAGGTCGTCGTGGTGCACAACAGCGTCTCCGAGGAGGAGCCGCTGGCCATCGAGGCCCGCATCCGGGCGCTCGCGCCCACGTTGCCCATCCGGGTGTACGTCAATTCCACCGATCCTACCATCGGTGGTGGACGTCGTGTGCAGTTGGCCGTCTGCCGCACGCCGCTCGTGGCGTTCGTCGACGACGACCTCACGCTGCACGGGGACATCCTCGCGGGCATCGAACGTGTGCTGCGCGAAAAGCCTCTGGGCATCGTCGGTCTTCCGTCGTTCGAGGAAGACACCGACGTGCGTTTCAAGCCGCGCGAGTCCACACCGTACGTCGATCTCGACGGCATCCGGTACATGCCCGTCCAGGGCATGCTCGTGGCGGGATATCGTCGTCTCTTCACCGACATCGGCGGTTTCAATCCGCGCCGCCAGTTCTGGGGCGAGTGGACGGAGTTCAACCTCCGCATGTGGCGACATGGATTCCCCACGGGCTATCTGCTCGACCGGGGATTCCTGCGTCACTGGCACCGGGCGCCCGAGTCCCCCACGCGCAACATGTCGGGACGCGAAAAGCATGTGTTGTGGGGACTCATGTGCACCGCGCTCGAATACGATGCGGTGAGCATCAACGATGCCACCGACGCCTTCTGGCGTCTCGCGCAGGACCGGTATCTGGCCTATTCGTTCGGCGAGCAGCTCACGCCCAAACAACTGCTCGCGAGTGTGCTCGAACTCATGCCGCGGCTTTCACGCGAGTGGCCGGCCATGCATGCGTTTTCCGACGAAACACGCCGGCATCCGTTCCAGTTCAAGCCGTTCGAACCGCTGACGGAAGACGATGTCCGTCGGGTTCTGGCCTACGCGAACGAAGAGATCGACGGCTATCGCGTGGTGTTGGGTGAGGAACCCCCTGCCCTCCCCGCCGTGCAAACCGGATGGTTACGACGGATCGGGCGCGCCGTACTCGGCCGACGCGCCCGAGCGATGAATTGAAGTAGCACCCCCAGCGAAGGAATTCTATCGATCTCCTCCCTGACCAGCTCCCTCCTGCGTCCTCTTGATATCGTGACGCCGGGGCGCCGAATTCATCCGAATGACGCGTGTTCGATGTAGGGTGCCTGGTGCCTCATCCGGACACACTCGGCGCCACCGCGTCACGATATCAAGAGGACGCAGGAAGGAGCTGGTCAGGGAGGAGATTCATAGCAACGGCTGCAACATCTTCTTCCCTTCGGTCAGCCCCCTTCGGTCAGCTCGCCCGCTCGCTTGAGGCCGAGACGGAATAGAATCGGGCCAATCGTCTCGTTGATGGCAATCGTCGCCAGCAGCAGCGCACGCAATTGCCCCCCTCGCTCCGGATAGACATCGGCCACCACTGTGGCGAGTCCGATCGCCACCCCGGCCTGCGAGACCAATCCCATCCACGCGCGCTGCGGAATCGAGGGATCCAGTCTCGCCCACCGGCCACCCAGTTGCATGCCCGACCAGATGCCGGCCATGCGCACCAGCACCACCGGCACCACGATCGTCCACAACGGCAGGACCGTGCGTGGATCGATCTTTGCCCCCGACAGCGCAAAGAACACCACGAACACCGGCGCCGCGGCACGTTCGAGCGCGTGACGCAACTCCGCACCGCGCCCGCCACCGGCATTCTCCGCCACGAAGCCAGCCACCAGTAGCGTGAGCAGCGTCTCCACGTGCAGGATGCGCGCGACCTCCGCCCCGAGCAGCGCCACCAGCAGGCCGAAGATGAACAGCTCGCGGCTGATGAATCGCAGATACGCCGCGATGCCTGCGCCGAGCACCGCGCCCACGATCACCGATCCGCCGATCTCCCACACCACGGCGCCGATCTGCACACCACCATCGTCGCCCGCCGGTGGCACCAGCGAACGCGCGGCCGCGAGCACGAGCGAGAAGATCAGCACCACCGCCACGTCCATCACCAGCACCACACCCAGGGTGTAGCGCGCCACCGGACCATTCGCCCGCGTTTCCGTCAGCAGCGCCATCGTCACGGCCGGCGAGTGCACCACCGCCACCGCGGCGAACAGCATCGAGAACGCGATGGCCTCCGACATGGGAGCCTGCGCCATGAACGGCAGCAGACCACGCAGCGCGACCATCACCGCCGTCACCGAGGCGAACGTGAGCACCAGTTCCACCGACACCATCTTCATGATGGCCGCGCCCCGCGCCTTGATCTCCGACATCTGCAACTCGGCGCCGGCAAGAAACGCGATCAGCGCGATCGCGAGATTGCTCACCGCGTTCAGTTCGGCCAGCACCGGCTTGGAGACATATCCCAACCCCGGCGGACCGAAGAGCACACCGGCCACGAGATAGCCGACGATCTTCGGAATGCCGAGCGGCTTCACCAGCTCGCCCACACTGTACGCGCCGAGGATGAGGAAGCCGAACAGCATCAGCGTGGGGGTGCCCGCCTCGATGCCACCGAGCACGAACACGCCACCCATCACGGCGTAGAGCACCAGCAGAATGACGAGACGACGCATCAGCGCGCTCCGTCGTCGGAAGGCGAATCGGAATGCGACACCGAATGCGCTATTGAATGCGAATCGGAACGCGACTCGGAATCCGGCCGGGATTCACCGCGCTCCTGGCGCAGGAATCCGGGGATCGCGTGCGTCATCGTTTCCGTCACCGTCCCCACCACGGCTTCGGTGGTGGCCGACAGGGTCTCCAGCGGCGCCACCAGCGGTGCCGCTACCGAACGCACGAAACGTGCGGCAAAGAACTCGGTGAACACCACGGAGACCGCAGCGCACGTGAAGATCACGTCACCATACGGAAGACCACGTCGCGAGTAGTCGAGCGCCAGTGCGATCGTGAGACGCCCCTGCCCGATCAGCGCGCGGCCCCAGTCGAGTCCCACTTCCGACTGTGCGCCATTGAGCCAGGTGACGATCCCCGTGCCCCACAACTTGGCCAGTGTGCGCAACACCACGTAGTGAATGATCACCAGCCACCACACCACATTCGATGCCGGCGCCCACGATGCACCGGCCAGCAACAGCAGCACGTAGTACAGCGGGCGCTCCGCACCACGCAGCACCTCTTCCACCGGTCCCGTGTGCCGCAGGGAGTTGACGAGAATCACTCCCATCACGAACGCCGCCAGCGTGGGCGACAGATTGAGATAGGCCGCCGCGCCCGACGTGAGGATCACCGCACCGCCCAGCGAGATGAACAGGCGGTCGGGACTGCGTTCGTTGCCGAGAAAGAGATGGAAGAGCGTGCCGCCCACCGCGCCGATGCCCAGCGTCACGACCACCCATTCCGTGGTGGTCAGCGCGCGGATCATGACCGGCGCCGCCACATGCATCATCGCGATCATGATGCCGAAGGCGAGCACACTCAGGAACGCGTCCATGCCATTGGCCACTTCGATCTGCAGCAGCACCGGCGCACGACGACGGGAGTCGTTGCGCTGGTCACCATAGGCCACATCGAGACCGGCCGGTGTCGACGCCACGGCGATGGCGCCGAGGCACAATGCGGGGGCCAGCGCCATGGCTACATCCACTTCGAAGGCCACATGCAGTGCCGACACCGCACCCGCCGTCACCAGCGCCAGCGTGGCGATGGCCTCCACCAGCGCGAGCCGGTAGTGCACCGCCGGGATGCGGACCAGTCGCTGCAGGCGCAGCGGCAATGCGGCCGTGATTCCCATCCAGCCGATGCCGAGAATCGCGATGGGCTGGAACGCCTCGATCGCGGCCGGCGTGAACAGGCCAGTGACCTGCGGACCAAGCAGGACCCCGAGTATCAGATACTCGGCGCCGGACACGATCAGCAGGCGCTTGGCCAGCCACTCGTAGGCAACATGCGTGGCCAGAAAGGCCAGCGCCGCCACCAGGATGAGAAGCAAAGGTGTCGTCATGCGATCGTCCGCTGGCGTTCACAGGAACTGTCCGAAATCGTGGACAGTTGGCCAACTGTCGAAGGCCTCCAGGAAGCGCCTCGACCCACAATAGGCGCTCGGACCTCGGTTCGACAAGAGATGGGAAGCGATGAAACGACAACAACTTGCAGAGGACCGTGTAAAGCACGCCCGATATCCCTCATCGGGACTACGACCAAAGCACTATGCACTGGCATTGCCGATGCGTATTGGACGGGCAACCAACTTCGGGAGACCGTACCATGACCCTGCATCGTCTGATCAACCGCTCGCTCGCCGCCGCACTGCTCACGTCCACCGTTGGTGTCGCCGGCGCGGCGCCGGCTCATGCAGCCACGGTCAATCGCACCCTGTTCACGTGGACGGGCCGCGTCGACCGCGAGGTGTACATCACCATGCGCGGCAACGACGTGCGCGTGAGCGGGACCGACGCCCGTCTTCCCAACCGGGCCCGTGTGAGCACCGCCCTGCCGCGTGGGCGGGGCGATGTGTACATCCGACTCAACGATGGGCGCGGCGATGTGGACGTCATCGAACAGCCGTCGGCGCGCAACGGGTATACGACCACCATCCGTGTGCGTGATCCGCGGGGCGGAGCCGACAACTATCGGCTCACTGCGTACTGGCAGGGCGACGATCGGTACGACTCGCGTGGCGGCAACGATCGGTATGACCCGCGATATGACCCGCGACCTGATCCACGGTATGACCCCCGTCATGATCCACGGTACGACCCGCGTGACGACCGACGCGACGATCGGCGTGATGACCGACGTGATGATCGCTGGGACAACCGTCGCGACGACGACCGCCATGGACGGGGAAACAACGGCAGCAACGAGTCGGGGTTCCTGCGCTGGAGCGGCCAGGTGGACGACGTGGTGGAGCTTCGCATCTCCGGTCGTCGGGTGGACGCCATCGCGCGCAGTGGTCAGCCGGCGCGCGATGTCTCGAGCAATCTGCGGGGCGACGGTCTTCCCTCGCGGGCCGTGACCGTGCGGACGGAGACGCAGGTGGGTCGTGGCAGCGTGGATGTCGTGCAGCAGCCGGCCGCCTGGAACAACTATACGGCGGTGATCCGCATCCATGACCCGCGTGGCGGGGCGTCGTTGTACGACATCAACATCTACTGGTAGTAGCGGGTGGTGGGTGGTGGGTTTGGGGAGGAACGGCCGGGTTTCGGGATACGGGTCCCGTGTTACGGGACCGACGACCCGGGACTCCCGATCCGCCAAAACACAACGGGGCGGTCCGCATGGACCGCCCCGTTATCACGACCTCAAGCGATGGTCTGTCAATTGCCATCTTGTGATAATAAACGAAATATGTATAATAAACAGGTCGTTTATTATACAACATCCAGTTATCATGATCCGCATCCCAGACTGGCTCGTCCGCAGGCTTCGCACCCTGCCAGGAGTGCGGGTCAACATCGACCCGCTCGGCGTCCGCATGACCCTGCAAAGCCCGGGAACCAAGTCGATAGTCTACCGAGTGATCCCCGCCTCGGGGATTTCGGGGCCCGAAGGGATGCGGCGAGCAAAGGAGTTGTCCAGAAAGATCGGCCCGATGCACACATTGCTCACGGTTCGGAGCCTGCCGGGCACGATCCGCGACGAACTCGCAAACGCAGGCGTCTCCTGGGCAGAGCAATTGACGGGACACCTGCACCTGCAGGCTCCGCCATTCTTCATCCACGTAGAGGGGCGCAGGCATACATCGGCATCGCCCACTCCGAATGAAGCGGGTGTGCGACCCACTCGCCTCATTGGACTCTCCGGCCGCTGTGCGGAGACGCTGCTCCTCCTCGCCACGACCCCCGGCCGCCTCGAGCACGGCGTGACGACAACACAACTCGCGGCGTTGGCTGGAGTCACTCAGCCGCAGGCGACGTACGTGCTGCATCGCCTCGAACGGGAGAAGATCCTGGAGCCGACCCGCAGCGGCGGACGCACCAGGAGCTGGAATGTGATCGACGCAGCCGGCCTCCTGGATCTGTGGAGCGCCGAGGACCACGCCCCCGTCGAAGAGAGCCAGGTTTATGTCTGGTCACGCACACCACAGGAACTCCTTCAAGGACTGGCACGACTGAACGATTCGGTGAAAACCTGGGCGCTCGCCGGAGCGGCGGCGGCAAATCTGTACGAGCCCACGCTCACGACCTATCCGATGGCAACCATCTGGATCCCCAATGCGACACCAGTCGATGCGGTTGCAACCGCGCTTGGCGGTCAGGTAGTCTCCGACGGCGGATCCATCACGATACGGCAGACCGCCAAAGATCCGTGGGCACTCCACCGTCTGTCGTTGTCTATGAGGGCAGCTGTGAACGGCAACGATGACGTTGAAGCTGACGAGAACGCGAGACTTCGACATGCGCTGCACGAAGAACAAGATCTGCCGCCAGCTGCTGATTTGTGGCGAGGACTGTCACTAGTATCACGACCCCGCGCTGTCATCGAGACACTACGCGATGGACGAGGACGATACGAAGAGATCGCGATAGCCCTTCGGAATTCGATGGCTCTGACAAGCACCACTATCTAGCGTCCTGGTTGCCACTGAATCATGTCGCCCTTCATCCCGACCATCGATGTCGCCCGCTGACGAACAATCGGTCAATCCGACGCGTCTTGACTACAATCACGACATCCTTGGTGCGTGCCATCGGGCGCTCGCGACAATTGTCAAAGCGATAGATGGGCAGCAATTCCCTCGTCTCGTGTTGATCGGCGGGCTCGCTCCCACACTACTACTCGACAGCGAGCACATCGACGCACTGTTCCGGGAGGAGCTCCATCCGGGAACGAACGACATCGATCTTTGCGTACAGGTTGAACTCACCAACGACGACACCCTCTACGCGTCGTTGCTCGGAAACCTGAAAGCGCTCGGATTCGAGCCGAGGAAGCGGAACGACGGAGTCGGTGAGAGCACATGGCAGTGGGTACGGACCGTCGACGGGATAAAGATTGCGATGGAGTTTCTCGCGCCCGCAGACGGGGTGACGAGCATTGGTGGTGCTCCTGCCGCCGGCAGAATTGGTGAGGAGTCGCCCAATAGACCCGGAGACGAGATCGGTGCATTTCGACTTCCGGCGGGCCAATTGGCCCTGGAAGATATTCAGCAACGTACGCTCGAGGTCGACCTGCTTGGACCTCCCGATGAGATTTCGGCAGGAAGAGCGCGAGTTCAGGTTTGGGTGGCGAACATACTCCCATTGCTCGTACTCAAGAGTCTGGCACTCAGGAATCGGCAGAAAAACAAGGACGCCTTCGACATCGTCTGGTTGTTGACGAGGTGGCCCGGTGGCCCGCGGGCCGTAGCCCGTGATTCAACGCAGAGCCCCGTCGCAAACAACCCTTTCGTAGGCGAGGCGCTGGCAATCCTTGAAGGGGCATTTGCAGATCCGGCGCAGTATGGCTGTCGCGGATATGCGATCTTCGAACTTGGCGGGAAGGTCGCGATGCAATCACCAACTGACACGATGCAGCTTGCGCTGTACGCACGGGGCGCGGTTCAGGAATTCCTCATGGCATGGCGCGCCCACCAACGCTGACTCACTCGCCAGTTTTGGGTCGTGGGGGGTTGGGGAGGAACGGCCGGGTTTCGGGAGGCAGGTTCCGTAGTGTTACGGGACCGATGACCCGCGACTCCCGATCCGCCAAAACACAACGGGGCGGTCCGCATGGACCGCCCCGTTGTGCATACTCGAAACCCTAGACTCCAAACCCAGAACTGCCCTAATGAGGCGCCGGTCGGAATCGAACCGACGGTGGGAGATTTGCAGTCTCCTGCCTTACCACTTGGCGACGGCGCCGACACCGCCATCAGGCGGAGAGCGCAATGTATGCTCGGCCCGCAGTTGGCGAAACTGCGGCCCCCCGATTTCTGGCACTTGGGCGGCAATCGCCGTTTCTCCGCCCTGTCGTTTTCATGGATTGTCTTGACAATGTTCGTTGCAACATGAATAATGTTGCACATGACCCATTGCAGTAAACTTCCAGGATGACGCAGACCGCCTCTCTTTCCCCCGCAACTGAAGCCGAGCTGTGCAGTTCGCCAGCCGCATCGGTACACGCGCTCCGGGCCGCCACCGCGCATATGGAGCGGACCATGGCCCGCGCGCTGGAGCCGTTCGGCATCACGGCGGCGCAGTACGAGCTGCTGCTGGTGATCCAGCTGCGGAGCGGTAAGGGCGGTGGCTGCAGTGAACTGGGGCGCCATGTGGCCGCACCGGGTCCCGATATTACCCGAATGCTCGATCGCCTTGATAATGCCGGATTGGTGTCTCGATACCGTGATGATACTGATCGCAGAATCGTGCACACAATGTTGACCGACAAAGCCCGCGAACTGCTGGCCGCCGTCACCCCTGCCGCTCAGGACGCCGAATCGGCCATCTTCTCCGGGCTCGCCGAGCCGGAGCGGATTCAGCTGACCACGCTCCTCCGCCGCATCCGACAGAACTGCCCGATCGATTGACGATCACCCTGTGGTCCTTCACTCTTACCCATATATCTGTTTTCACGAACAACGTTGCGCCAACAGGAAAACACTGAGATGCTCACCACAGACACAGCAGCAGGATTGGTCGGGAACACCGGACTCCTCCACGAACATGCGCCCCGCACCGCCGCCGAGGCCGCCCTCGCCCGACGGTCCGTACGCGCCTATCAGGACATCCCCGTCACCGACGAAGAAGTCCGTCGCCTCCTCGAGCTCACCGGACGCGCGCCGTCCGCGCACAACCTCCAGCCGTGGCGCTTCATCGTCGTCCGCGACCAGAGTCTCAAGGGCCAGCTCCGCGACGCCGCGTTCAATCAGAAGCAGGTGGCCGAAGCGCCCGTGGTCATCGCGATGTATGCCGACATGGACGACACCCTCGCATCGCTGAACGAGATCGTGCACCCGGATCTCGACGCCGACAAGCGCGACGCCACCATCAGCGGGCTGCAGCAGCGACTGGGCGCCATGCCCGCCGAAGCCCGCGCCCAGTGGGCCAACGGCCAAGCCAACATCGCCCTCGGCTACCTCCTGCTCATCGCCGAGAGTGAAGGACTCGCCACCTCGCCCATGCTCGGCTTCGATCCCGACAAGGTGAAGACCCTGCTGGGCATTCCGGCGCAGGCGACCATCACCGCACTCGTGGCCGTAGGACGCGCGGCCGAAGACGGTTTTGTCTCGCATCGCCACACCGTCGATCGCGTCGCGTCGTTCCGCTGAGAACAGCGCGGGGGAACACGGATCACACGACCCGTGTTCCCCCACGGCCTCTCACGATCGTGCGATACGCGGTCGATGCAGTGAACGGCCGCCGAGCCATATCGTTGCCAGCACCACGACGATGGCCGACACGATCACGAACCCGGTCGATGGTCCTCCTTCGAGCGGGACGTGATTCTGACCGGTCAGCGATGCCGCCACGGTGATCATCCACTGACGCACCGACAGATACCGCAGCGCCTGGAAAGTCGCCGCCAATGCCCCTTCCCAGACAATGACGTAGAGCAGCCCCACCATCAGCGCCCGACGGGTGAGCAGCGCCAGCAATGTGAATAGCGCCGAGTACACCGCGCTGCCGAACAGCACGGCCACGGAGAAGGCGGTCACCAGGCCATCGGCGTTCTGATCACCGGGCACGATCATGCCGGTGCCCCACACGGCCACCACCGACAACACGCCGGTGAGCATGGCCGCGAACAACCATCGTGAAGCCACGATCCACCACCGTGGCGTGGTCGTCGTCACCAGATACAACAGCGTGCCGTCTTCGGCTTCGGCATTCCACACCCCCGTGCCCAGCAGCAGCGCGATGAGCGGAGTGGCCAGGCCGCTCACCAGCGATCCATAACGCTGCAGCAGAAAATCCGTGGCGTCGCCGGTCACACCAACCGTTGCACTCGCGCCGGTCGCGAACAGCAGCGCGAACACCATGGGCAGCGCCACGAGCCCGGCCACCGCCGCGATCACCGGCGGCGACATCGTGCGTGCCCACGCCATGCGGGCCAGTACCCATCCCGTGGCAACGAATGAGGGAGATCCGGCACGCGGAGCCGGTGACGGATGTGTCGCGCGTGAGGTCGTGTTCATTGGTTCACCAGATACGCGAACACATGCTCCAGCGACTCGTCGGCCGGCTGTACCTCGTGCAAGGTGATGGCCTCGCGTTGTGCGATGCGGGCGAGTTGGCGCGCGAATGACGCGAAGTCCGACGTGCGCACCGTAAGCTCCCGCGCCCCGATCTCCACGCTCAGCACCTCGGGCAAGGTCACCAGCGCCGCGGCCAGTGCCCGCATGGGCTGCGCACGCACCCGGACCGAGTGCGGCCGGTCGGTCATCAGTCGCCGCAACGTCCGATGATCGCCGCTGGCCGCCAGACGTCCCGCCACCATCACCAGAATGCGGGAGGCCACATCTTCGATTTCCTCGAGGATGTGACTGGACAGCAGGATCGTCGCCCCGTTCGCCGCACGGGATTCGAGCAGGCGGATGGTCTGCGCACGTTGCCGCGGATCGAGACCGTTGAACGGTTCGTCCAGCAGCAGCACGTCGGGGTCGTGCACCAGTGCCGCCGCGAGTTTGACACGCTGACGCATCCCCTTGCTGAACGCACCGATCGGCCGATCGGCCACGTCTTCCAGTTCCACCGCCGCGAGCGCCGCGCGCGCGGCATCACGGACATCATGCATCCCCAGCAACGTGGCCCGCGCTTCCACGAACGCGCGGGCATCGAGTCGTTCCGGCAGGGATTCACGCTCGGGCACCATACCGAGACGTGAAAACACCCGGGGGTGTCCCGTGGGATTGTCACCATGCACCAGCACGCGTCCCGACGAGGGCGACTGCAGTCCTGCCGCCAGTTGCAGCAATGTGCTCTTGCCCGCGCCGTTGGGGCCGAGCAATCCGGTGATTCCCGGTTCGACCGTGGTCGACACGTCGTTCACCGCCACGACGTCGTCGTACCACTGTGTCACACGATCGAACAGCAGCGGCGATGGGTTCATGCGACCCTCATTCGACTCTCATGCCTCGTAGCGCTCCATACGACGGAACGCCAGTGCGGCGGCCATGCCACCCATCACGACGAACACCATCACGAACACCATCACCGCGGGTGGTGGTGTGAGCTCCATGGCGCGTGTGGTCTCGTGAAACAACAGCATCGCCATCGTGCGCAGCGCCCGCAGGGGATCGAGAAACTCGCTCACTCCAGCGGGGATCACGTCGAGATCCTCCACACCGATCGTCACCGCGGCGGTCACGAGAAAGAATCCCACCACGAGCGCGGAGGCGTATCCGCGACGTGCGGTCAGACTGGCCATGAACACGGCAAACGATCCCAGTACCCACGCGGTGAGCACACCGTGCAACAGCACCGGTCCCATCCGGTTGCCCATTTCGGCGAACTGCGCCGCCGGATCGGCGGCAATGCCGATCTCTCCCACATACAACACGAGCAGCGGCGCCATGGCCACCACCCATGTGGCACCCCAGACGGCGGCCAGTCGCGCCGTCGCATATTGACGCCGCGACAATGCCCGCGTGAGCAGCAGCGACAACACGCGATGCTGCCGGTCACGACAGATCACTTCGGGCACCTGCGCCGCGAGGAACAGCACGAACAGCAGGAGCTGCGATCCGATCAGAAAGCCGTAGCGGATAGGCGACTGGCCGTCCGATGCCGCCGACGCCACCACACTGCCCAGACACGTCAGCAGCGTCATCACGATCACGAAGAGTGGAATCATCTTCGCGCGCAGCGGTCGGCCCAGACCGAACATCGTGCGGAATCCTTGCCAGAAGAGCGCCCACCACGCACCGCGCGCGCCGTCCCGTGCACCGTCGTACCGACGATAGCCCAGATCGTGAATGACGGGCGCGGTCATGATGGCACGTTCTCCCGAAAGAGATCGTCCAACCGCGCGCGCTGCCGCTGCAGGCGCAACAGCCCGGCGTCCGTGGCAACGGCGGCATCCCGCACGGCGTCGGCGAGCATGTCGGAGATCGTATCGGAGATCGCATCGGTCGCCCTGTCAGCCGTCGCACCGGAACCCGCACCGACCCCCTCACCAACAGCGGGCGTGATCAGCACCCGCTGGCGTTCCAGGCGGATCTCCGTATCGACGGGTACGCGCTCCCGCAGCGCCGCCATGAACAGCGGCAGATCGCCGTCCACTTCCACCAGCAGCGTCGCGCGTTCGCCGGTCAGTTCGTGCATCGATTCCGCGCGGACGAGCCGCCCACCTTCGATGTGGACGATACGTTCAGCGATGCGCTCGAGCTCACCCAGCAGATGCGACGACACCAGCACCGACATTCCGAACTCGTGTCCCGTGCGCCGGATGAGGGCCAGCATCTCTTCGCGTCCCGCCGGATCGAGTCCGTTGGTGGGCTCATCGAGAATCAGCAATCGCGGATCGTGCACCAGCGCCTGGGCGAGCTTCACGCGCTGCGCCATGCCGGTGGAGTAGCTGCCGATGGGCCGATAGCGCTCCTCGAACAACCCCACATGCCGCAGCACCTCCGCGCTGCGCTCCCGCGCTGCATGCGCCGGCAATCCACTCAGACGTCCCATGAATGCGACGAACTCCGCGCCCGTCATCTCCGGCGGCAGACAGTCGTGTTCGGGCATGTACCCCACGATCGCGCGGATGGCCTCACGCGCGCGCCTCGCATCGTGGCCCAGCACGGTCACTTCACCACTGCTCGGCTCGACGAGCCCCAGCAGAATCCGGATGAACGTGCTCTTGCCCGCCCCATTGGCGCCCACCAACCCCGTGATGCCCGGCGCGATCGACACCGTGAACCCATCGAGCGCCATGGTCGTGCCATAGCGCCGGCTCAGCGCGCGGGCATCGATGAGAGGCGTGGACATCGCACAATGTATTCCCGTTTCCGCGGGCTCGGCGAGGGGGGCCTCCTACTGATCGTAGTCCACGACCAGCCGATCGGTGAGCGGATAGCTCTGGCAGGTGAGGATGTATCCGCGCGCCACCTCATAGTCCTCGAGCCCGTAGCAGCGATCCATCTCCACCTCGCCTTCCACCACCTTGGCGCGGCACGTGGAGCACACGCCCGCTTTGCACGAATACGGCAGATCGGCACCCGCCCGACGGCCGGCGTCGAGCACCGTCTCGCCCGAGCGTGGCATGTCGAACGTCTGCTGACGGCCATCGACGATCACCGTGGTCTCACAGTGCGCCAGCGCCCCGTTGCCGGCGGCCGCGGCCCCGTCCGCCGCACGCCGACGACGCGGTGTGCTGTCGTCGGTGGTGAACAGTTCGAACTTGATCTGCTCCTGGGTGAGCCCCGCCTGCTTGAGCGCCGCCACGCTGCTCAACATCATCGATTCCGGACCGCAGATGAACGCCGCGTCGATGCTGCCGATATCGATCCAGCGATCGAAGAGGCGCGTGATCTTCTCGCCGTCGATGCGGCCGTTGAACAGATCGATGTCCTGCGATTCACGCGTCAGCAGATGCACGATGCTGAAACGATCCGGGAACCGGTCCTTGAGATCGTGCAGCTCCTCGCGGAACATGATCGATCCCGTGGCCCGATTGCCGTAGATGAGCGTGAAATGACTCTTCGGTTCGCCCATCAGCACCGACTTGAGAATGCTCAGCACCGGCGTGATGCCGCTGCCGCTGGCGATCCCCAGATAGTGATGCGAAACCGTCGGATCGATCTGCACCGTGAAACGACCACTGGGCCGCATCACCTCGAGCTCCGTGCCCGGCGCGAGCGTCTGATTCGCCCACGTGGAGAACAGCCCCTGCGGCACACGCTTCACCGACACCCGCAACGCCTCGTCCTGCAACGCCGAGCAGATCGAATACGACCGGCGGCACTCCTCCCCGTCCAGTGTCTGACGGAATGTCAGATACTGACCCGGCTGAAAGCGAAACGCCTCGCGCATGTCGTCCGGCACGTCCAGCGACAACACCACGGAGTCCCGGGTGTCATGATGGACATCGCGCACCTGCAGTCGATGGAATTCGTGCATCACGTGGTCTTCGGGGAAAGAAGGGCCGCAGCGGCTGCCCAAGGGGAGCACCCAGGAGGCGCCTGTTCAGAGCGGCTTGAAGTAGTCGAACGGTTCGAGACAGGCGAGGCAGGTGTAGTGCGCCTTGCACGGTGTCGAACCGAACTCGCTCACCAGACGCGTCTCGGTGGCACCACAGCGCGGACAGGCAATGGCCGCGGGGGCCCGACGCCGGGTGAGCGGCACCAGCACTTCGTCGTGTCCACCATATCCCGGCGGCGCGATGCCGAATCCCCGCAACTGTTCGCGGGCCGTTTCCGACATCCACTCGGTGGTCCAGGGCGGCGACAACTGCATCAGCACCTCAGCGTCGGGCACACCATGTTCGGCGAGCGCGGCCTGCACATCGTGCGCGATCACCTGCGTGGCCGGACATCCCGAATACGTGGGCGTGATGCGCACCACGAGACGATCGTTGCCGTCTGCTCCACGTTCCCAGGCCACATCGCGCACGATGCCGAGATCCACCACCGAGATCACCGGGATCTCCGGATCGGGCACCTGCGCGAGCCATTCCCAGATCTCTTCGACCGAGGGACGGCTCATGGAGGACATCGTTGATGAGGACATCATCGGACGCTCTGCCTACCAGGCCAGCCCGGGATACGCACGCTGCATGTACTGCAGATCGGCGAGAATGTAGCCGAGATGCTCGCTGTGACGTCCCTGCTTGCCACCACGCTGCGGCCACTTGGACGCCGGCGGCACGGTGAGCGTCGCGGCGGCCAGCGTGTCGCGCACGAGGGTATCCCACGCGGCCCGCAATGGCGCATGCAACACACCCACACCCGCGGCATGGGCGGCCACATCCACGTCGTCGTCGGTGAACAGTTCGTCGACATACGGCCAGAGCTCGTCCACCGCCGCCTGCATGCGCTGGTGACTCTCCTCGGTGCCATCGCCCAGCCGCACCACCCAGTCGCCGCTGCGTCGTACATGATACGCCACTTCCTTGAGCGCCTTCGACGCGATCTCGCGCACCCGATGATCGGCCGCGCGCGACAACGCCCGCAGCACCTGATAGTGCCACGCATCGAAGAAGAACTGCCGCGCCACGATGAACGCAAAATCGCCGTTGGGCTGTTCCGTCAGCAGCGCATTGTGAAACGCGCGCACGTCGCGGAAGAACGCCAGCGCATCGGCATCACGGCCTTCGCCTTCGATCTCACCGGCCAGGGCGAGCCAGAGCCGCGCCTGTCCCAGCAGATCGAGCGCCACGTTGGCCGAAGCGAGTTCTTCCTCGAGAATCGGCAGACGGCCCACCGCTTCCTGCAGGCGATGCGACAGGACCAGGCCGTTGTCGCCGATACGCAGCAGGCTTTCCACCGCTGCGCTCACATGTGCCCCACTTCTTCGGGCACTTCGAAGAACGTCGGATGACGATACGGCTTGGTGCCGGCGGACTCGAAGTTGAGCTCCTTGTCTTCCGGCTCGCTCGCCGAGATGTATGTCGAACGCACCACCCAGATGCTCGTGCCTTCCCCGCGGCGCGTGTACACATCGCGCGCGGCCTGCATCGCCATGGTTTCATCGGCCGCATGCAGACTGCCCACATGACGGTGCGCCAGCCCGTGCGAGCTGCGGATGAACACCTCGAACAACGGCCACTCCTTCATCACGATGCCTTCTGCTGGAGGGTGGAAGCCTCGGCGCGCGCGTTCGCCTGCTTGTTGGCATGTGCCACCGCCGCCTCGCGCACCCATGCACCGTCGTGATACGCCGACGTCACCGCCTGCATGCGCTGCCGGTTGCACGGACCGTTCCCCGCCACCACCGCCTGGAACTCCGCCCAGTCGATCGTGCCGTAATCGTAGTGTCCACGCTCTTCGTTCCAGGCCAGCGAGGCGTCGGGAACCGTGATGCCCAGATACTCGGCCTGCGGCACGGTCTGGTCCACGAAACGCTGACGCAGTTCGTCGTTGGAGAAGAGCTTGATCTTCCACTGCGCCGACTGCGCGCTGTGCACCGACTCCGCATCCGGCGGGCCGAACATCATCAGCGACGGCCACCACCAGCGGTTGAGCGCGTCCTGCAGCATCTCCTTCTGCTCGGGCGATCCCTTGGACAGCACCACCAGACTGGCGTAGCCCTGCCGCTGATGGAAGCTCTCTTCCTTGCAGATGCGGATCATCGCGCGCGAATACGGTCCGTACGAGCAGCGCTGCAGCGGGATCTGGTTCATGATCGCCGCGCCGTCCACCAGCCAGCCGATCACACCGATGTCGGCCCACGTGAGCGTCGGATAGTTGAAGATGCTCGAGTACTTGGCCGCGCCGGTCACGAGCTGCCGCGTGAGCTCATCGCGCGAGACGCCGAGCGTTTCGGCGGCGCTGTAGAGATAGAGCCCATGGCCGGCTTCGTCCTGAACCTTGGCCAGGAGAATGGCCTTGCGTTCGAGCGACGGCGCCCGCGTGATCCAGTTGCCTTCGGGCAGCATGCCCACGATCTCGGAGTGTGCGTGCTGCGAGATCTGCCGGACGAGCGTCTTGCGGTAGGCCTCGGGCATCCATTCGCGCGGCTCGATGCGGATGTCGGCATCCACACGATCCTGGAAGCGCCGGGCTTCGGGGGACATCTCGTCGCGGGATTCGACGCGCGCGACGCCGGTGTTGACCATCTGAGCGTACATGCGGTGGGGTCTGAGGGATGACTAAATGATACATCTTTGTGAGATCAGGTCAATATTCCGTATCACTTAGATATCGACCTCCAGGGCAGTCCTATGAATCTCCTCCCTGACCAGCTCCTCCCTGCTCCCTCTTGATACCCCATGACGCCGTGGCACCGAATGTGTCCGGATGACGAGCCGGGGAGAGGGACGGCGGGCACGGTACGGTGGTGCGTCATCCGGAGAGTACCGATTCCACGGCGTCAATATTTCAAGAGGGAGCAGGAGGGAGTGGGTCAGGGAGGAGATCAATAGAACAACAGCGCATCATAAGATCATCAACGAAACACTTTACCGTCATCTAACGCAAAACCGCTCCCTGAACTCCGCAGACGGCATCGGCAAAACCTCCCCCGCGCCCGTCAGCGCCTCCTCCAGATACCCCTCCGCCGCCGGCGTCACCGCCCGATACACCCCCCGGCTCAGCCCGTACGCCTCCCGCCCTGGCCAGTCCTCCGGAAGCATGGCCGCCGGAAGCCTGGGGTCATGCAGAACGACCCGGCGGTACGCGTGCACCAGCAGCGTGCGAACCAGGAACGCCTGGCGCGGCGAACAGCGCGCTCCGTCGGTCCCGATCGCCCGCGCCACCGGCCCGAAGCGCGTCAGGAACTCCCGGTACTGCGCGGCCACCGCGTCCAACGGCCAGTAGCCCGCCAGCTCGGCCAGCTCGCGTGTCGTCACCCCGGGCAGATCCCGGGCGCCCACCACGAAGGCGTCGTCCCGCACGCCCAGTTCGTCGAGCAGTTCGCGCAGCCGGTCCCGGTCGGCCTGCGGATGCGCCAGCAACCCCGGTGTGATCGTGGCAAAACCCTCCCACCCCAACTCGCGGCGCAGATCGCTGCGCGACGTCACCACGTCCGCGCCGCGCGGTATCAACACCAGCGTCCAGTGGCCGTCCCACGTGGCCGGACCGGGGTGATAGATGCGCCGGGACGCGAGCGCGAATCGCCGGCCCCCCGACGCCGTGAGGGTGTATCGGCTCTGTCGCCCGTGACGCTGTGCCTCCAGCCAGTGATCCTCGGCCAGACGGAACACACTCGTGCGCACCGCGCGCTCGTTGATCCCGAATGTGTCCATGAGCTCGATGAGCTTCCGCAGCCAGGCCGCGCCCCCATGCGGCGCGATCGCATCGCCGAACACCGTCACCAGCAGCGACGTCGCGCGCGGCGGCTCCTCACGAAGGAACTGACGCGTCCAGCGGGTGATCACCGGATCGGCCTGTGGCACGGACATGACGCGCAGTTTACTCGCCCATCGCGCAGGGGACGAGTCGCGTCCCGGGTCGGATCCCGAATCGGATTCCGGGTCGGATTCCGTCATGAGTAGTTTCGCGGGCATTTCACGCCTGAAGAAGAAGTGTCGCCTTCTCACTTCAGGAGCCCGGTCGTGCCCCTTCCGTTGCCCCAATCCGCCCGCCGATGCCCGGCGGGTGTCCTCCATCGCCCGCGCACGCCCCGGGCGCTGGTTTTCTCCCTGTTCATCACCTCTCTCCTCGCGTCCGCGTGTGGCGGCGGAGGAGGAGACGGCGGTGGACCGGTCACACCGCCCACTCCCACCGCACCCACCATCTCCCTGAACGCAACCACCGCCGAACTGGCCGGCCTCGGTTCCACCACGACCGCCACGGCCACCGTTTCCCCCGCCAGTGCCACCGTGAGCTGGCGCAGTGAGACACCCGCCGTGGCCACGGTGTCGGGCACGGGCACCTCCGCCACCATCACCGCCGTCGGTGCGGGCAGCGCCACCATCGTGGCCGAAGCGCTGAATGGCACACTGCGCGCGGAAGCCCGTCTCACCGTGACCGTGCGCGCGGTGGCCCGCGGCGTGGACGTGCAACCGGCAACGGCCGCGTTGCAGGTGGGGCAGACGAGGCAACTGACCGCAACCGTCAGCGGCGACGCGGGGATCGACACCCGCGTGACGTGGCGCAGTACGGCGGCCACGATTGCCACGATCGACAGCACGGGTCTCGTGACCGCCGTGGCACCGGGCACGGCGGCGATGATCGCGAGCAGCCGAACGACGGATCGCACGGGCGCGGCGTTGTTGGACACCAGCATCGTCACGGTCAGCGCCGTGCCGCGGGTGCGCAGCGTGATCATCACGCCCACCACCGATACGGCGCTCGTGGGTCAGGCACGTCAGTTCACGGCCACCGTGACCGCCGACAGCGGACTCGCGCGCACCGTGACCTGGCGTTCGGGCAACAGTGCCGTGGCCACCGTCGCCGCTGACGGACGTGTGACCACGACCAGCGCGGGCACCGCGTCCATCACCGCCATCGCCACGGCCGACACCACCATGCGCGCATCGGCCACACTGGTGGTGCGTGCGCCGGTGGTACGCAGCATCACCGTGCAGACGGTGGCCGCACTCGAAATCACCGACACCGCACAACTCGTGGTGACCGTGAGTGCCGACAGTGGCGCCGACACCCGGGTCAGTTACCTCAGCGCGTCACCCACCATCGCGACCGTGAGCGCCACCGGACGGGTCATCGCCGTGGCCACGGGCACCACCACCATCACGGTGAGCAGCGTCGCGACGCCCGCCGTCACGGCCACCGCATCCATCACCGTGAAGGCGCCGGCCTTTCCGACCCGATGGACGTCCACCTACGACGCCCGTCTGGGTGAGGCGGAAATCGTCAGTCAGATCATCGACATGCAGCCCCTGGCCGGCAACGACATCGTGCTGGCCGTGGGCGCCAACAGCGCGGGCCGAGGACGGGCGTGGGAAGAATCCGCGAACGGAGGCTGGCGCGCCGTCAGCATCCCCGAGGGCGCCGCGCTGCGCGACATTGCGACCACCTCCACGGGCGCATGGGTGGCGGGCGACAGCGGACGCATTCTCCGCCGCACGGCCACGGGCTGGGTGCGTGAGGTCACCAACACCACGCGCAATCTGCAGTTCATCACCATGCGCGCCGACGGCGCCGGCTTTGCGACTGGCGCCGGCGGACTCATCCTCGAGCGACGCGACACCACCTGGGATGTGCTCAGTGATGCCGGCATCCCCGGTGCACCATCGGAGGCACGTGATCTCGTCATCGCGCCCACGGGTCGACGGTTCTTCATGTTGTGGAGTGTGCTCGCGCCATGGGCCACCACCGATGTTCTCGAATTCAACGCCGGCACCTGGACACCGCTGCCCCGTTCTTCGCTGACCGGCAGAGCGGGATCGCTCTTCATGTTGTCCACGGGGGAACTGCTCGTGGCTGGCAACGAGAACAACGCCTTCAACTGGTACGTCGCCCGCTATGCCGGCAGCAACTGGCAACGCGTGAGCACCTCCTCCACGCAGACCACCAACAACTCGGCCGTCCCCGTGGTGTGCGGCAATGGCGACGTGATCGTATCGGCCGGCCTCGGTGACATCTATCGCTACGGCGGTGGTTCACTGACGGCCATGACCGTGCCCAACGGCGCACGCAATCCCAGCAGTCTGCAGGCCTGTCGCAGCGCACAGGACCGCACCGTGCGGATGCTCAACACCGTCGCCGGCGGCGCGCTCTGGCGCATCGTCGGCAACAGCGTCACGGCCACCGGATATTTCCCCAACAATGCCGTGCTGTCGATGAGCAGCGATGGCAAGGCGTGGACGGTGGGGCGCAGCGCCGAATCGGCCCTGCGATACGATGGACAGCGGTGGACCCCGTTGCTGCTGGGACGCACCTCCACGATCGGCTTCTCCAACGGCGCCGTGGCCACCGATGCCTCGGGCGCCGCGTACTTCACCCTCTCCGGCGTCGCGGCGCGTTACACCAACGGCGTGTTGCAGTGGAGCACGACATCCACCGACTTCATCCGCATGTGGGGGCCCTCGCTGGACGCCCTGTGGGGCGTCGGTCCGGCGTCTTCGTCGATCGGCCGGCAGGGACTGATGCGCCTGGTCGGCAGCACCTGGGTGAACGCGGGCGTTCCGGCCATCGCCACCAACTGGAGCTTCAACGACCTGCATGGCACCGGACCCGACAACATCATGGCCGTGACCACACTGGCCAACGCCAATCGGGTGCTGCGATGGAACGGCACGAGCTTCACGATCGACACGGCGTCCACCACCGGCTTCTACGATCGCATCGTGGTGTTGTCGTCCACCGAAGCGCTGCTCTACGGCGGCTCGGGCGCGCTGCGCTGGAACGGCACGCGCTGGTCACCCCTGCCCGTGTTGGGGTCCACCATCCGTGTGATGACGGGACGCGCGCCGGGCGAGTATTACGCATTTGCCAGCGATCGCAACATCTACACGCTGCAGAACGATCGGTGGGTGTCCGTGGGTACCACACCCGAGCTCGTGAACGACGCCATGTACGTGGGCAATCGGGCGCTGGCGGTGGGGCAGAACGGACTGGTGGTGTACGGTACGGCCCTGCGATGAACCGGCTCGCGGTGTTCAGCGATTTCCGATAGAGCGCTCCGTCACGTCGGACATGGCTGTCGTCATGGCTGTCGGTCACCCCCCATCGCTAGGATTCAGCAGGTTGCAGAGCGTCCCCGGGAGGAACGATGGCAGGGCAACAGACAATACGTGTTCGACGTGGGCGGAGCGTGAAGACCGCGCTGATGGGCATCACACTCGGTGTGGTGGTGACCGGGTGCGGAGGCGCGCCCACGGCCGACATGGCGTTTCGTGTGGAAGGCACGGCCACCACACTCGCCGGCGCGCCGGCCGTGGGCGCGTTGATCACCGGAGAGCTGTACATCGGAGACTGCGCCACCGGCGAGATGCGGCAGCGCAGTCAGGTGCTGAGCGATGGCAACGGCCGGTTCAGCGTACCGTTCGGTGTGGAGTTCAGTGGCTGCATCCGGCTCATGGGCTCGGGCTCACAGGGCAGCGGCCTGGTGGAGAAGAGCGGTGTGCAGGGTGGTGGCAGCGGTCTCAAAGTCGTGCCGATGGACATCACACTCGGCACCCTGTGAGAGTCGCGTGACCACCATGTGACAGCCACGCCGGGTGTTCCCGCCGGCTCCCCGAACCATTCTCCGAACGATTCCCGACATGATCGACGTCCCCATGCTCCCGCTCAACGATGGCACGACGTTGCCGGCCATCGGACTTGGTACGTATCGCCTGAACGGCGCGCAGGGCGTGGTCTCGATGATGGACGCCATCCGGAGTGGTTATCACCTGATCGACTCCGCGGTGAACTACGAAAACGAAGGTGCGGTGGGAGAAGCCGTGCGGCGGGCCGGTGTGCCGCGTGAACACCTGCGCCTCACGTCGAAGCTGCCGGGGCGACATCACGGGTATGCGGAGGCGTTGCAGGCCATCGAGGAGTCGTTGTATCGCGCGCAACTCGAATACTGGGACCTGTATCTCATTCACTGGCCCAATCCGCGTCGGGCGTTGTACGTGGAAGCCTGGCAGGCCCTCATTGAAGCGCGTGCACGTGGCCTCGTGCGCTCCATCGGCGTGAGCAATTTTCTTCCCGAACATCTCGATCACCTCATCACCGAAACCGACGTCGTGCCCTCGGTGAACCAGGTGGAGATGCATCCGTATCTCCCGCAGCATGCCCAGCGCGCGTATCACGCCGTGCATGGCATCGTGACCGAATCCTGGAGTCCCATCGGACGCGGCCGGGAACTGCTGCAGGAACCCGTGCTGGTGAACATCGCCGAGCATCACACGCGCAGCGTGGCGCAGGTGGTGCTGCGCTGGCATGTGCAGATGGGTGCGATCCCCATCCCCAAGGCCGCGTCGCCCGCACGTCAGGCCGAGAACCTCGGCGTGTTCGATTTCGAACTCACTGCCGAGGAGATGGCAGCGGTGGCGACACTGGCACGAACGGACGGACGACTACTGGGGTTGGACCCGGCCACGCACGAAGAACTCTGACGGCGGCGGCTCGGAAGTCGACGTCAGTGAGATGGGCCCCTGCGGCGTGAGGAGATCGGCAACGAGCGCCGCCGATCCCGGCACACAATCGACCGGGATGGTGTCATCGAGGGCGAGTGCTGCGAGGAGTGCGGCAAGCCGTTCGTGATCGGGGTGCCGAAGTATCAAGCGGGCGAGCGAACAACCCGCAGGCCCCAGACGTGAGGGATGTGGTGTATCGCCCCAGTCGATGAGGAAGGGCGCGAGACCGCCGAAAGTGTGTCCGGTGACGTGCGCCAGTCGCCAACGCAACACCTCACCATCGGGCTGCGTGCGGGACATGGCCGCGATCTGTGGCGCTGGCAGGCCGCTTGCAGCAATGCGGGCCGCGGAGGCCTCGATGTCGTCGCAGGCCACGGCAAAGGTGAGCAGACGCGGATGCGTGAACGAGAGCAGTCCCGCACCGCGCGTGTTCATCACATCCTGCGCCGGATCGGGCGCGAGCACTTCGAAATAGCAGCGATCGCCGAGCGGCAGCAGCGCATTGCGTGTGCCATTGCCCGAGTGAGCACCGCCCATGACCGGCGTGCATCCCGTGAGTGTGGTGAGCGTATCGACTCCGTCGTCGAGATCGCGCACACCCCATACCAGATGATCGATGTGGGTCATGTTCCCGTGCGGCGTCATGGGGCGCGGCGTGTGACGTTATGTGGCGTTGCGTGCCGTGACGATCCAGCAGGCGCCATTCAGAGCGACGACATGACCGGACACACGTTCACCAAGCGCGCGACGAACGGCTGCCGCGGCCCGTTCGCGGAGCTCCGGTGGATGCTCGGCCAGCGCGCGACTGAGCGGCCCCACCTGCAGCGACAGTTCGAGCGCCGCGTCGACGGCCTCTTCGCGTGTGGACGCCTCGCCATACACCAGCGGGCAGTCGAACGCCTCGAGGCGCACGTCGCTGAACCCCGCGCCCGACAGGATGCGGCGCACCCGATCGGGATCGCCGAAGGAGAACGGCCCCGGCGCCTCCGGAGGAGGCATCGGCAGGGGCGGCAGGATATCGGCCACCGCCGTCATGAGGAGACGCACCCAATCGTTCTCCTCGAACGCCCGCCAGCACACGAACACGAGCCGCCCATCGGGCGCGAGCGCGCGACGCAGGTTGGTGAACGCCGCGATCGGATCGGGGAAGAACATGACCCCGAAGCGGGAGAACAACAGATCGAAGGGCGCTTCCGGAAGCGGATCGCTGGCGGCATCGCCGAGCCGGAAGGAGACCGGCGCGCTCGCGCCCGCACGTTCGTTGGCACGTTCGCGTGCGCGGGAGAGGAGCGGTTCGGAGATGTCGACGCCGAGGACGTGGCCGGTCGGGCTGACGCGGTCCGCGAGTTCGAGGGAAGACGCGCCGGAACCGCAGCCGATGTCGAGGATCCGTTCGCCGGGGGTGGGAGCGGCGGCCGTGATGGCTGCTGTGCCGCACGGCGCGAGCATGCGGTCGAGGCGGGCCTGGTTGTCGCGCCAGATCTCGCCGGAGCGACCGGGCCAGTCGAAGGGGGGAGACTTCGTGGTGGGGAGGTTCATGGGACTCTTTTTTATAGATGATAGCTTCGGAGATAAAATGATCCCGGACGAGTGCGAAATCATCATTTGCCTGCGGGGATGGAGAGACCTGCCGTCAATGACCGTCCTCGCCCTGAGAAGGGTTAACGCGACCTAAGATGGTATACTACATTCTTGGTGCTGGCGGCCGGACAAAGCAGAAATGACCCTCTGATCCAAACAGCATTCGAGGCCTTGCCCCATCAGGAAGCTGCTTGCAGGTTTGCGCATTAACCATGGTCGATCGTTCGCCCCTCACTGCCTTGCCGACACCATGATAATCTCGTGCTGCGAGGAATCGTTAGACGACCTTCTGCAAGTCGTCTTCACTGCGATTCGAGCGCACGGTTGCGCCAACGACGCATCGCGCGGCGGCACGCAGGAGCTGATCGGCGCGAGTCTTGAACTCCGAAACCCTCGAGCACGTCTCAGTGTGACGGAGTCTCGCGGGCGCGTGATCAGCGCACTAGGTGAACTGATCTGGTATCTTTCAGGTAGCAATGCGCTTGACCAAATAAGTCACTACATTTCCAAGTACGCAAACGATGCCGACAATGGCATCATTCACGGTGGATACGGTCCTCGATTCTTCGCTCAGCGCGGCATCAACCAGATTGAGAGCGTACTGACGCTGTTGAGGTCACGTCCTTCGACGCGGCGAGCTGTTATCCAGCTTTTCTCGGCAGAGGACATCGCGGCCGATCACAAAGAAGTGCCTTGCACTTGCACGCTCCAGTTGCTGAGACGCGATGAACGGCTCCATATGGTGGTCAGCATGCGCTCAAACGATGCGTATCTCGGCCTGCCGCACGACATCTTCTGCTTCACTATGCTTCAGGAGATATTCGCGCGCAGTCTTGGTATCAACATGGGTCGCTACGTGCACTTCGCTGGTAGCCTTCATCTCTACGCTCGCGATCAACCAAACGTCAGTGCGTTCTTGCGGGAGGGATGGCAGCCCGACTCGCTTATGCCCGAAATGCCGGAGGGTGATCCATGGGCGGCTGTCCGTCGTCTCATTGAACTTGAAGCGCAGATTCGCATGGAGGGAGATACGCCCGCCACCACTCTCGGAGAGCTTGATCCATACTGGGCAGATTTGGTACGACTTCTCCTTGTGTTGACGTACCGAAGACAGGGTCGCCGCGATGACATAATGCGAATTCACGGAGAGATCGGTGATGCGTTCAAACCGGCAGTAGAAGCACGGCTTGTCACGATGTAGTTTCTCGGAGGACAAGGACCGTAGGTATCCCCGCGGTATCTGAATTGCCGACCTCCTTCGACATCGTCCGAGCCCACTGTCTTCTACATAGGTGACGCATGCTGTACGCTACTCTCGCGAGCCTCGTGGACCGGATGGACACGAGCACTATTCGTCGGGCTGGTGTGATTCAATGGGGTGCTCCGATCCCAGTGTTCGGCGATGTCGCCACCGCGCGCGTTGCAACGCTAGGGATCAACCCAAGCAATCGCGAGTTCATGGACGAGGGTGGCGATGAACTGCAAGGCCCATCACGTCGTTTCCATACTCTGCGGTCCCTGAACCTTGAGTCATGGGAGGTTATTGAGGCCGCTCACCTCCGCCTCATTGAGGAGTCCTGCCGTGACTATTTTCAGCGTGCGCCGTATGATCGATGGTTTCGGAAGATAGACACAGTGGTCGCTGGAACTGGATGCTCATACTACAGCACACAGCAGCACGCATGTCATCTCGACTTAATCCCGTTTGCAACCGCCAAAAAGTGGACAGAGCTCTCAAGTGCGCAGCGCAGTCGACTACTTCACCTATCATATGATGCGCTCGCAGTGCTCCTACGCGACTCGAGCATCGAGGTGCTCATTCTCAATGGCCGGTCTGTTGTGGAAGAGTTTGCCGCTATCGCGGGCGTGACGCTGGAGGTCAAGCGCATGCCAGAGTGGACGCTCCCGCGTCAAGGGGGCGAAGGGGTCGCCGGCGTGGCGTATCACGGAATACTTGCCCGCATAGGCGACATTCCGCTAGGTCGGAGCGTGTTGGTGCTGGGATACAACCACAACCTACAGAGTAGTTTCGGGGTAACACGCGAAGTAGTGCATGCAATTCGCGCATGGATTGCTTCGGCGACAAGAATCATGACCGTAGTCGACACATGATTCGACCAAAGGACATCGAGCGCGCGACCGCGCTGTTCGGCGGCATCGAAACCTTTGAACGTGAGACCGGAAAAACGTTGCGAGGAATTGCTGATCCTCTGCGCCGTAATACTTTGGTGTTTCAGCTAGTAGAGAGCTTGCATCGTATTTCATATCCGAGAGTGATGATGCGGCGACCGCTAGGACCAGACTTCGCGGACCCGGATACGCCACACTTCAATCCATTGCTCGCGGCGATCATGCAACTGCGAGCAGGGAATCGCGACGAAGCTTTCTGGCTCGTCTTTCTGTTCGTGCACTTCGGTCAACATGCGCGAGGCCAGTGGAGGTATTCGCGCGAAGTTTACGGTCGACTCGGACAGGGCGGTCAATGGAACTGGGTGACGATCAGTCAAGATCCACCGGCATTTCGCGCGTGGCTGGACGCAAACCAGGCGCATTTACGAAGGCCGGGTTGCGGATTCGGTAACCATCGCAAGCGTGAAAGCCTCGATGCCCATTCGCCGCGCGGCACCGGCGCAGCGGTCGAAACTTATGTGAAATGGGTCCTAAAAACGGGATCACACGATGCGCTCATACAAAGCGCGCTATCTTGTGCGAGCTACAACGGATCCCAAGCCTTTGACGTGCTATATGTGTCGATGAACGACGTGGCTAGCTTCGGACGCACTGCCCGCTTCGACTATCTCACTATGGTGGGGAAGCTCGGCCTAGCGTCCATTTCTCCCGGCTCGCCCTATTTGCGAGGTGCTACAGGTCCACTCACAGGTGCACGCCTCCTGCTCAACGACGACATATCGGTTCGTACTTCGTGGGTTGCGCTGGAGCAGATGTTCGTAGAATTAGATGGCTATCTGGGGGTAGGCATGCAAGCGCTTGAGGATGCAATTTGCAACTGGCAGAAAGCTCCCACAAAGTTTAGAGGGTTTCGAGGCTAACTTGACGGGTAGGCGAGTAAGCGGGTTGCGATCCTCATGCAGCTTGCGTCCTTCTTGCTGTTCCGTCACTCAGTCCACAAGTACCGACGGCGAAGCTTGTTCAGGCGATTGCGTTGGACGAGCCCGCGAAAATGCAGTTGCCCCACGACGATGCCTGGCGCGATGCCTATCTGCGTCGCGAAACGAATTACACGGATCGCATCCTGGCCGAGACGTTTAAATACGGCTTCATGTTCGAGAGGGATCAAAGTTTCTGCAGCAAAGCGATTGGCTTCCTCTTCGATGTGAGTCTCGAAGAGGTTAGCCTCTTCGTCATCATCGACAGACTCTCCGACGCCTTCGAGGATTAACTCCCTGTTTCGATGCAGCAGGAGATGCGCTGCTTCATGAAAGAACGTGAACCAGAAATGGTCATCTGTGAGGAAACGCATACTGAGGAGAAGCAGCGCCTTATCCGGTGCCACCCACATCGTTGCACCGCTCGCACGACACCCACTGGGAGCCCGGGCGATGACCACTGCGACCCCATGTGCGGCACAGAGCTCTTGGAGGCGGGGAATGAACCGTGCGGGCTCCTTAATGCGCGTCAGCGCACGCACCTCTTGGAGGACGGCCCGGAATCCTTCGGGGTTCCATGATCCACATGGTATTCCAGCAGCTACGCGCTCGCCTTGTCTCAACCAGGCGGCGACTGAAGCCGGACGTGCATCAAAGCTCAGCGAGGTGCGATACGCGGCCTGTGACACGACAGGCGCGTAGTGTTCCTGCCATGATTCGACGTCGGGCACACCAAAAAACTGAAGACACGCATCCATCTCTTCTCCAGCGGCTGGACGGGGAGTGATCCAACCGAAGCGCAGCATGTCCGCAATCGGAAGCTCAGCGAGCCAGCGCTCATCGCGTGGCGTGCGACCTGCTCGACGTGCGGCGTCCTGCTGATAGTCGTTGTCGCGTGCCAACCAGAAGGCAACCGAAGCGCCAATCTCAGATTCGAGGCGTCTGGCGAGTCCGAGACTGATTGCCAGCCGGCCTTCGAGAAGTGCGGAAACATCGTCGACAGGTAGCTCGACGCGTTTCGCGAACTCGGCCACGGGGATAGCGCGACGTTGTAGGACGTGACGAATCGTACGCCCAGGTGGCGACACCCAATCCGGCAAGAACGGCGTGCTAGTCATGAGCCTCGATACGAAGTAATCGGACGCGACTCACGCGGGTCCAATCCATCATTCCCTCCGCGCTGCGCGGAAGATCCGAGTGGTTAGCACAGAAAATGAGCACGAGGCTATCCGTCAAGTCTAGTGCCAGGGTACCCTCGCCGACATCGGGAAGCAGGCGAGGCTCAACAGCGATAAGATCGCTGATACTAGTCGCAGCCCGGAGATCGGCAAGACGGTCGATCAGCAGCGAAGCGATCGTCTCACCATACTTGGTGACAGCAGCCTCCCGCGTGAGACATACGGTTCGGAGGTCGCGAGTCTCAAAGGCGATCAGCACTGCTGCGAAAAGCGAGGTGAAGGTCGGGTTGGTGACGTCTATTTACTGTAATACATTTTGCGGTAAATAGCATCGGTGACATCACCTAGGAACAGGAATAGTCGCGGCCCACAGCTCCAGAAAGTGGGACACACAATGCTCTTGCAAGACCACCTGTACCGCATAAAGCGAATCGGTCTGGGCCAACTTTAGAGGCAAGACCAATCGCGTTGACGTTCGCGACAGTCGATGAAACATCTGGACTGGAGTACGCCCGCTCGTATCAGGTTGTTTCAGGCGCTTCGTCGAATGAACAAATTTGAGCGATGAAATTCGAGAAACTTCCTGTGTTCCTCGGTGATTCGTCGCAGCTTCGCACGAGGCTCGAACCCCAGTATCGCGGGTGATATATCCTCGATGACGGGTGACTTCAGGAGCCGGCCGTCGTCGTCGAACGATATGTATCCTCCATCGAAGAGATGATCGTACTGAGGTAGCAGCAATAACCCATTGAATGGATCCATGCGCTCCTCGTTCGTGCTGACCCTCCATGGCTTGATGTGCGAAGCACGAACGAGATCGGCACGCTCCACGCCTGTTATCGCACAACCTCTCCAGAAACGGAGGAGCCTCTCGCGAAACCTCCCTTGCCCCACCCTCGCTTTCGTCACTTGCTCACGTTCCGTCGTGGGAAGACTCTCCAACTCGTGCCGATGAACGCGTAGATCATCTACTGCGCTCATGTTGTGCAGCAGCTCGAACTTGAACTTGCTTGGCGCATCACGACGCCCTGTGAAACGAGTGAGCAGGATCTGCCCGTGATACCGAAAGGGAGTGTGGTGGACGTCTCGATAGAACAGATGTATGGACTCTCCGTTCTCCACTGCTCGCGCTATTCGACGATCATTCCGATGCCCCTGTTCGCCTTCCCAGTGGAGAAGGTCGCCATTGATATAGTCGTCGTATGCCGTGAGCCCTTGCTGCTTTCGACGCGTGACGAACAAAACGATCGTACCCGCTCCGCGAGGAGTGAATACTCCCCTCGCGAGGGCATGATAGTCTTCGTAGCCCCACAGCGTCGCAAGTTCAGGGCGCGTGTAGAGACATCCCAACTTCAG
Source organism: Gemmatimonas aurantiaca (assembly GCF_037190085.1). NCBI lineage: Bacteria > Pseudomonadati > Gemmatimonadota > Gemmatimonadia > Gemmatimonadales > Gemmatimonadaceae > Gemmatimonas > Gemmatimonas aurantiaca. The sequence continues at coordinate 44,646 of NZ_JBBCJO010000011.1, read as the reverse complement.
CAGCCTCAGATCGAAGGGCATGGTCTGGCCAGCATTTCGCGAAACTATGTCGCCGACGAGGGCCGCACCAGGACCACGGCATCTTGCCGTCACCGAGGCTAAGTTTCTGCGTTCGGAAGCTCACCACCACTACCGCCAGCGAATGTTCGGCCAACGCATCATCGCACGAAGTATGTCGGCGACACGCATCGCCGATCAGCACGGCAACAATTGGCAGTACCACTCCCGGAGCGACCGACATTCCAAGGTCGCGTGCTGGGTGGTGCTCTTCGATGTGCTCCAGCGATGCCCCCTCCTACGTCGGCACGCACTCGAAGGAAAGGTGGCGTTCGGGATCAACCATCGGATGATCGACTTCCGCACCGACAAGCAGAAGGATCTCGACCTGGTCATCTGTGTCCCACGCGAGGAAGACGAGGAAGAGGCACCCGGGCGATGGCGGTCCTTCGCGGACCTGGCGAGAGAGTATGGGGTGATTCTCGACGACAAGGAGACGGAGGTGCTGGCTTCCCTTCCCCCACTCGAGAATCGCCCCGTGGGGGATGTCTTGATGGCGCTCGAGGCAAAAGCAGCCATGACAGCGCATGTACGTGCCGCCCCTCGACTATTCGACGAGTTGACGTCCGCATACACCTGCATCAACGGGGCTTCGCAACATGCGGTGGCAGTCGGCCTGGTGATGATCAACTCCTCCTCGGAGTTCGTCAGCTCGGATCGCAACAAGAGAGGTTTCGATCCCGCCGCCCCCGAAGTCACGATCGAACGCCAACCCAACGGTGCGCAGGTGATCCTCGACCGTGTCCGAAAACTTCGCGTACGAAGTCACACGACCGAACACGGCTTCGACGCCGTCGGCGTGCTCCCGCTGCACATGCGGAACGATGGCGGCAACGTCGATATCGCGAACATTCCCGGCTTTCCCGCAGGCGGGGAGAACTACCACTACGAAACGATGATCACCCGCATCGCGAGCCTATACGACGGCCGATTCCAAGCCCGCTGAGGCTTGCCCGAACAACGCCCGAACATTACATTTCGGATCCTCCTTTCTCCATCGGATGTCTTCGCCAGGCACTCTTTCCTCGATCGGATTGTTCGCAGGCATCGGCGGTATCGAATACGGGCTCGAAAAAGCCGGATTCGCGACCCGACTGCTCTGCGAAATCGATGGTTCCGCGCAGTCGGTTCTTCGGCAGCGATTTCCGGAAGCGCCCATCGAAGCCGACGTACGGACACTGAAGGCTCTTCCTCGCGTGGATCTGCTGGCTGCCGGCTTTCCTTGTCAGGATTTGAGCCAGGCGGGACGAACCGCCGGTATCGGGGGAACGCAGTCAGGATTGGTGGACGAGATCTTTCGTCTGGTCACGAAGCCCAAGAGCAGCCCATCCTGGCTGCTGCTCGAAAATGTGTCATTCATGCTCCGACTTGGCCGTGGTGCTGCCATGGAACATCTGGCGACGCGGCTCGAAGAACTTGGTTTCACCTGGGCATACCGAGTCGTGGATTCGCGCGCATTCGGCGTTCCTCAGCGGCGCCAGCGGGTGATCCTGCTGGCATCCCGCACAGAAGATCCGCGGCCCGTGTTGTTCGGTGAGGATATCGGAGAGCAGGCTCGTGATCCGGACCATGCCTCGGCCTTCGGTTTTTACTGGACAGAAGGGCGTGGGGGACTTGGTTGGGCTGTCGATGCCGTGCCGACATTGAAGGGCGGCTCCACCATCGGTATCGCCTCACCGCCGGCCATCTGGCGCGTCACCGATGGGATGGTGTTCACGCCGGATATTCGAGACGCAGAACGGATGCAGGGATTCCCTGCTGATTGGACCGCTGCAGTGGGAAGCGATCGTCGGGCACTCGGCAAGCGATGGAAACTGGTGGGTAACGCCGTCACCACTTCGGTCGCGGAATGGGTTGGGCGAGCGCTGTTGTCGACTGTTACGAGCGGGCGAAGCATGAACGGGCAGGTGCTGGCTCGGGGAAGTTCTTGGCCCGTTGCTGCATGGGGTAATGCGAAGGGGCGGCAGGCCATGGACGTGTCGATGTTTCCCAGTGGTCTGGTGCACCCGTCTCTATCGGAGTTCTTGCAACACGAGGGCGCACCACTCTCTGCACGCGCGACCACAGGATTCCTGCAGCGCGCACGCGCAGGATCGCTGCGATTCCGACCTGGATTTCTCGAAGCGCTCGATGCTCACCGCAGTTACATGCTCTCGTCCACGGACGAACAGCAACCTTTGTTGCTTTGACGACGAAACTGAAAACCGATCCGCGACGTTCCGCTCTCATGAAGAGAGTACGACGCAGCGGCACGGCGCCGGAAGAAGCGACAGCGGTCATTCTGCGGGAGCTGGGCATTCGCATGCGACGCAATGTGAAGGGATTGCCGGGGACACCCGATTTCGCGAACAAGCATCGGAAGCTCGTCATCTTCGTCCATGGTTGCTTCTGGCATGGGCATCGTGGATGCAAATTGGCAAAGCTGCCGAGGCGTAACAGGGAGTTCTGGGAGGCGAAACTTGCGGCCAATCGCACCCGAGATCGAGCAAAAGTGCGAGCGCTGACAAAACTCGGGTTTACAGTAGTTTCGCTCTGGCAATGTGAACTCCCAGTGGTGGCGAAGCGGAAACTCTGTTCGAAACTTTGCTGATTGTCATGCGATGCGAGTTTCGGTGGCAATTCATCTGGTGGACACAGTAGCCGATCAGCAGCCCGGCATGGCCAATCGTCGGAATCGAATCCCTTCGGCGGCAATGGAATCGGGTAAGGCAACGACATCGGCTGCTGGCAGCAGCTTCACGATCGGACAACTGGCGCGGAAATAGAACTGATTCGCCGAAGACCCGAGCCATTTGCCCGTGTAGACACGAGCAGCACCGTCGACGCCCGTTCCACCAATGAGCTTCTGGGGCTCGGCTCGGGAAGATGATGTCGTCGATGGCTCTGATCTCGCACTTCCTGAGCCGATCCGGCATGTCTTCGAGCAACTGATGCATGCGTTTCCGCACGGACATCCTTTCTTGCAACGTGGCTGCGCATCGAGTGGGGGGCGACCGCAACTCATATCAGCTACAGCGGGCGTGGCAACGAGCGCAAAAAACAGGGCTGGGAGAAAGCGAAGAAGAAGCATGGTCATCCACCGTCATATGTGTTGGTTTGTCCACTGAAATACCGCCGGCCGCCTTCGACCTTGGTGGACACCTAGAGTCCAGCCACTGAACATCGCAAAACTGACCACCACGATCGAGCACCGAGACTGGCTATCGGGAGGCAATACCAGGCGTCGATCACCGCGTTGAGTTTGGTCCGCCAGGATCGGAACCCGCAAGGGATGGCGTGCACATGGCGGAGTAGCCGGTCAAAGCGGGTCGTGATAACGGTGGAAGGGCCAGCTCTACCGTCACATCAAGTAATGCGAGCGTTTCTGTCGGCGTGCGCGCCGAGCGATCAACGTCGGCGACACCTAGGCTCCGTCCATGGGCTTGCGAGCTGTCACCGCGCTCAGGAGCCGCCTCGAAATGCGACTATGCTGATTTATGCTTTACAAAATTGAACTTCACACAAGTACAGCGACCTCGTGAAACCCCACCAAAATCTTCGAGTCATCTCGAATCCCGCCCCCCCTCCACCGCATTCACCTCCAACCTCCGCTTCGACCAGTGCTCCCCGATGGCCTGTACGAACTCCGCGCGCACGACCTTCGCCCGCGCCGTGAGTTGCCCATCGGTCTCCCGACGCACGTACACGCCCTCCGCTGGTCCGTCGGTGAGCCGCGATGCGCCCAGCAGCGCCGTCAGCTCCTCCACGCGCAACTTTCCGCGCGCGAGCTCCGGCACCACGGCGATGTCCAATGACCGCGCCAGCGCATCCCTCCGGTCCACGCTCCAGAACACACCGGCTGCGCGATCGTACACATCGAATGCCAGGAACCAGTCCGGCAATCGGGTATACCGCACGCTGTGCACCGCATGACACCATTCCCCGAACAACATCAGTTCTGGTCTCAGCGCCTCCTCCAGCGCCGCGCGCCGCATGGACAACCAGCGTTTGAGCGGCTTCCACTGTCCCTGTGGCGCATCGAGGTCGATATAGCTCCCGCGGTTCTGCGCGCGCAACACACCGTGCGCATCCACCGAGAAGCCCAGATTCGCGCCGTCGACTTTTTCTTCCACCACCACATCGCCCGCCAGAAACTCACGCGCTTCCATCGGCGACAACACCTTGTCGTCCCGCGGTTGCCCGGGGCCCAGCCAGGTGAGATGCGGCGTGTGCGGGAAACGGAAGAACGACATCAGCCCACGCCCTCTCTGCGCGCGCTCTTCGCTCCCTCGAACGACTGGATATCACTCGGGCACAGGAACTCCACCGTCACACCATGATCCTGCAGTGCGGGCGCCCATCCCAGCCACTTGGAATCGGTGGCCTGCCAGATGGGTGGCCGCTCCTTATGCGCCGCCGACACGGCCGCGAATTTGCGATCGGACAGATCGAAGTGTGCCAGCCGCTCGTCGTCGGGAAAACTCTCGAAGCCGCGCTCCGGCGTTTCCACCAGCGCTACCTGATCACACCGTGCGGGATTGAAGTTGTTGCGCAGCAGCCACTTCACGAACGTGTCGCCCGCGCGCTTGCCGGTGGCAGGCTCCGTCTTGTGCAGATACTCCCCCAGAATGCGATATCCATCGTCGATGGCGAGTCGCCCGCCGTGCATGAGTGCGTGCAGGCGTTGCACACACGTCACCACACACGATTCCCCCACACGCTCGTGTGCTTCGTTGGCCACGAGTATGACGTTCGTATCGACCACCACCGTGTCCATGCCGATATCCGTACCGGCGTCCACAACGGTGCCAGTGGACGTACCACTCACGCGCCACCTTTTCCACGACGCGGCGACGCTGCCTCCGTGCGCGCCACGAGTTCACCCATCTCGTCGCCGAAGAAGTTGTGCGGCCAGTTCACGATGTCGCCGTATTCGTTCACCACGAGTTCTTCGAGCTGCGCGCCGTCCGCACCCGGTCTTGCGAAGTACACCGCCACGTCCTCCGGTGCGATGGCTTCCTCGGCAATGCGACGCTGCAGACGATTGAGAAAGTGCTCCGAATGGGTCTCGACCACGAGCTGCACATTGCGCGCGCGGTCGTTCTCTTCTGCATGCACGGCCGAGATGAAGACGTCGGCCAGCTTCGCCTGGACTTCGGGGTGCAGATGGATTTCGGGCTGCTCCATCCACACCGTCGATCCGGGCGCGCAATAGAACGCCTGCACCAGCGCGGGCAGCACCTGCGACACGCCGAATCCCACATCGGGAAGCGCCACGTCGGTGAGTCCACCCAGCGTCTTCACGCGCACCTCATACTCACGCCGCCCGGGTGCGGTGGGGCGCACATCGAAACGCTCGATCACGCCCAGGTCTTCCAACCAATGCGCAATGAATTCCGCAAAGGGCTCGGCTGTCGCTCCGGGCGCACGACGCAACACGCGCTGCTCCGCATCGGCGGCCAGCAGACACGCGATGGCGTACTCGCCGCGCACACCCACGTCTTCCGGGGTGTTGCCCAACCAGCCATACAGACGACGCGGCGCTTCACGCAACGGACCGAGATGACTCAGCGCCGCGAACTGCCGCTCCACGTCGAGCGCGAAGTCGGCGAGAAAATCGGCGTTGCGATACCGCGCCAGCGAACGATCGGAAAGACGATAGAACTTCTCCGGCGCTTCCAGTGGCCACGTGCGTCCCGGCGCAGTCTCCAGCGTGTACGGCGCGCTCCGCAGCGTCACCTCGCCCTGCGCATCCTGCGTGAGCGTGACATGCAGCGTGACCTGCGACGGCTCGGACACACCATCCAGGAGCGCGTACTCGAGTCGCCGCACGACCGGCTGTCCATCCGGCGCTGCCACCAGGTCACTGCTCAACCGGAGATGATCGCCAACGTACGTCTCGCCATCCACGAGCGGATTGCTCACCCGCATCGGCGCATCGAGTCGCCAGTCCAGCAGAAACTCCAGCGGCACGTTCGGATCGCGTCCATGCAGGCTTTCCACGAAACCGCCGAGGTCCACGAGCGAGGCATCGTCGCCGGTGTGCAGCGCCCGTCGACGATCCGACGACGACGCTGTCTGCTTGAGCGCCAACAGCAGATGACCGAGGCTGCTCTTCCCCGCGCTGTTCGCGCCGAAGAGCACCGTGAGCGGCGCCATGCGCACCGCTCCGGTGTCCTTCCATGCCTTGAAGTTCCTGATGCGAAGCCGGGTCAGCATGTCCGCGATCGGGCCGGGGAATACCTAACTGGATGACTTCCTGCAGTGCCTCGCCGGAAGTTCGCAGACGGACACGCCCCATGCCATCGGCGTCACCCGTACGCCGCGGTCAGCGATCCTCGAGCGCTCCTCAGAGATATCGCGCCACCGCCATCCCGGTCACACTCGCCACCAGCAGCGCGACATTGGCCGCCGATGCTATCCCCGCACGCGCACGCAGACGGGCGGCCTGCTCCTGCAGCGCCCGTCGATCGGCGTCCGACGCATCACCCGCACGGCCCAACAGCACCGCCGCCCTGGCGTGGGACGGCCGGATCACCATCATCGCCACGAGGAACGCCAGCAGGGCGGCGCTTCCGGCGGCCATGAACATGTGTCCCATCCGCGATTGGAAGAACACGCCGGGTGCATTGGCGGCGAGGATCGACAGGAGACGCATGCCCGACAGCAACGTCAGCACCGACGATCCGAACAACCAGCGCAGAATGCCGCGCTCGGTGAGCGCTTTCATCACCAGGCCGCCGGGAGCGCCCACACGGCCCACGGCCGGCATCAGGAAGAGGGTGTTCACCAGCACCGTGCCAAGCCAGCAGGTTCCGGCGAGGATATGCACCACACGCAGCAGCAACAGTTCAGTCATGGGAGGCAAAGACAAAGGTCCGGCAACAGGTCCACCGATTGTGGTCCACCGATTGTCTCGCCCCTACGGAACGTCGTGCCGCCGGGTGTCAGCCTCCGGGCTGATCCGCCTCCGCCGGGGCTCCTGCTGGCGCTCCGACCGGGGCTCCAGTCGGCGTCGCGGCCGGTGCAGCCTGCGCATCCCCCACCACCGGCAACGTCACTCCCGCCTTTGCCGCACGCTTCTCCAGCGTCTCACGGTCGGCCAGGCTGCGAATGAGCGCATCGGCCTCACGGTTCTGCAGATACCGGCCCTTCTCCCACCCTTCCACGATCCCCTTGGGCGTGCCGTAGATCAGCTCCGCGAACTGCGGCACGGTCAGCCCCAGCGACTCCCGCAACTGCCGGATCGCACGCGGGGCCATCAGGTCATGACGCGCGCGGATCTGCTCGACCGCCGCCTTTTCCGCCGCGTCCCGCTGATCGATCGTCCGCTGTTCATGCCCGCACTTCTCGCACCGGAAGAACTCCCGCGTCACCTCAGCGGCCATGCCGCTCAACCGCACGGTCACCGTTTCCGTCTGCAGCGCGTACCGCCCCCCACATCCCCGATGCAGGGTGCCCTCCAGGGTCGCCAAACTCATCACATCACCGGCACAGGAACCACGCCCTCATCCGGGATCGGATCGGCCGGGGACGTGCCCCGGGGGCGTCTGAATCGTCTGTAGAGTCGCTGGGACGCCGTGGTCCCCGCTACCCCTTGTCCGTGCGATCGTCACCGCCCCATGTCCGATTTCTGCCTCGTCCGTCAGCCCGTCTTTGGATCCACCGGCTCCCTGATCGGCTACGAAATCCGGTTCACCGACGCCGAGGACGGCCGCGCGGCCTTCTCGCGGAGTCTGCTGAGCGGCACGTTCGACCTCGTGCGCAACCGGTTGCCGGCGTTCGTGATGGCGTCCCGGGAGCAGTTGCTCGACGGCGCCTTCCTGGCCGCGGAGTCGGGGTCGACGGTGCTGCTGATCCCGCAGCAGATGGTCATCGACGAACCGGTCATCGAGGCAATCGCGCGCTTTCTCGCCGTGGGCGGCTCGATCGCGCTGGACGAGGTGGGGGCCACGCCGGCACCCACCGAGTCGCTGCTGCCGCACACGAGCTGGGTCCGCGTGGACGCCCGGGCCGGTGATGCGGACACGCTGGCGGCCATCTGCGCACGGGTGGGAACGCCGGCGCCCGGAGCCAAAGCGGCGCCGAAGCTCATCGCCGCCAATGTCGAGGAGCTCGCCCACTACGAGGCCACCCTGGCCTGCGGGTTCCAGGCGTTTCAGGGGACGTTCTTCAGTCGCCCCGAACCGCTCCCGGCCTCCGACATGCCGCAGAGCACCGTCGCGGCCATGCGTCTCCTCGGCATGGCCCGCAACAGCGACATCAACGACCGGCAGCTCGAGGACGTGATCGCCACCGATCCGGTGCTCACGTTCCAGCTCCTCCGTCTGGTGAATTCCGCCGCGCTCGGTGGACGCGGGGTGAGCTCCATCGGTCAGGCGCTGCGTCTCATCGGACGCAATGCGTTCCTGCGCTGGCTGGCCGTGGCCGTGGCGGCCGCGCGCAAGAGCAAGACGGGGGTCGATCAGGAACTGGTGCGGCAGGCGGTCGAACGCGGCCGTCTGCTCGAACAGCTCGTGGGCAGTGGACGCGACAGCGGCACGCTCTTCCTCGTGGGACTGTTCTCGCTGCTCGACGCGGTGTTCCGCATGCCGCTGCCGGAGATTCTCGACCGGGTGGTGCTGAGCCCCGAAGCCAACAATGCGCTGCTCGTGCGTTCGGGCCCGTACGCCACGGCGCTCGACTTCGCCGAGAGTTACGAGCTGGGTCTCTTCGAGAACGCCACGCTCATCGCGAAGGACATGGGCGTCGATCAGGCGAAGATCAACGACTTCTACACCAACGCGATCGTCTGGACCGCCGAGGCACTCGGCGCGGCGCTGGACGCACAGCAATCGGGGATGCGCAAGGCGAGCTGACGCGATCCGCAGTCGCGGTCAGAAAGGCACCCCCGCCGGCCAGGTGGTGATGGTGCGCAGCAGCGGCATCATCACGGCGTCGAGCGATGCTCCACCCGTACCCTGCCCGCGCGTGAGGTTCGCGACGATGACGATGATCGTGCCGTCGGCCCGACGCGCCACCCATCCGTCGCCGCCGGTCTGCCCGCCACTGTGCTGCCACTGCCACCCCGGGCCGTCGGCCACCATCTGCCACCCCAGGGCATAGTGGAAGGTCAGGTTCGGCCCGGGCACCTGCTGCGCGGTCATGGTGGCAATGGTCGATGCGGTGAGCACGTCGGCGGGACCTCCACTCACCCCGTCCACCACCGAGATCCACCGCGCCATATCCGTCGCCGACGCCACCCACGCGCCCGACGCCTCGGCGTACTCCTGATACGGGCGCACATCGCAGTCCTTCCCGGTGCCGTAGAGACCGGTGAGCGTGGGAGACGTGTCGTAACACGTCACCTCGAGCGGATGCCGGCTGGCCAGCGGTGAACGCCCCAGGTGCATGGCCGTCACCCCCGCCGGCGCGAGAATGGCGCTTTTCACATACTGCTCATACGTCTGCCCACTCGCCCGTTCGATGAGACGGCCGAGGAGGATGTAGCCGTAGTTGTTGTAGGCGTGACGCACACCCGGATTGGTGGTGAAGCGCGCACTGCGTCCATATCGCGCGAGTTGCACCGGATCGACGATCCCCCGATTCACCACGGCCCACGAGGTGTCATCGACGACACGCGTGGAGTCGTAGCCCTGCAGATGCGCCAGCAGATCACGCACGGTGAGCTGCACGGTGCGCGGGTCTTCGGTGCGCCCTGCGATGGAGGGCACGTTCGTGAGTCGTTCGAACACCTTCGTGTCGAGACTCAGCTTGCCTTCCTGCACCAGCCGCATCGTGGCGACGGCGGTGAGAGGTTTGGACGTGCTCCCCACGCGGAACATGGCGTCGAGGGTCACGGGACGACGCGTGGTCGTATCCGCCCAACCGTAGCCGCGCGCAAACAGCAATCGACCCGCCCGCGCGATGGCGATCTGGGCGCCCGGAATGCGCAGGCGACGCATCTCGTTGATCATGGCACTGTCCACCATGTGCAGCTCGGTGGCGCGTGCGCCGCTTCCCGCCACCACCTGCACCGTGGCCGTGCCTTCCAGCGTGCCCACACGGGCCGTCACCGTGGCCGTACCCACTTTCACGCCTACCACGTCACCGCCGGCCGTGACGGTCACGGCATCGCCACTGGCGCCGAATACCGGCGTCGCCGCCCCGCTGACGGTAGCACCCTGTGCATCGCGGGCCACCGCGGTGAACCGTACCGTGTCGCCGATCACCAGCCACGAACCGCTGCGCTGCAATGTCACACTGGCCACCGTCGGCGCCGGAGGAGTGGGTGGGCCCGGGGGTTGGGGCGGGGCGGGCGGAGTAGGCCCATCACCTCCGCCACCTCCGCAGGCCGCCAGCAGGACAATGGCGCAACAGCCCATGGCGGCGACGCCGGGCACGACACCTCGGGACAAGCGGAAGAACGCAGGCATGGCTGGCTGGACGGTTGGGGGGGGAGAACAAGCTGATGAGCGTGGAGGGCTTTTCCGCTCACGTCTCCTCGCGTGTCTCCTCGTGTTCCCATCACGCGTCAGCTGCGCACCGATCGGCTCACGCCCCCTGACCATTCAGTTGGACCTTGATGACGGGCGCGACATCTTCGCCGCAGCGCGTGGTGTACGACCTGGTCGCGCGCGCAACACCTGCTGTCCGTTCGGGCGCGGCAGGGTCTGGTGGCCATCGACACACTGGTACCGTGGCCCGTCCGGTCGGTGGAGATCGATCCGCTGCTCTACGTGCTCGACCGGGATCGATCGAACAATCGTCTCAGCGAGCCGGTGGCGCCGGCGGCATCTTCTGGGCGCCCGACGGTACGGGCGGCATGCTGCTCGCCGGCTGTGGCGCCCCGGCCGTGATGGCCAGCCGCAGCCGCTCGGCCTGCGTGCCATTCACGTCGAACAGCACGGCGATCAGATTGGCCGACCGCACCGCTTCGAACGGCGCGGCCGGCCAGTCGCCGATGGTGTCGCCGGGTGGCGTGAGACGAATCCGATCGAGCTTCGCCGTGGCCTTCGCCCCCGTGGCGGAATCCGGGAGATAGAACGCGATCATCGTGGCCACGCGTCCGATGCGATACCGCACGCCGGGCTGCGCGAAATACGGCACACGCACGGTGTCCAGCACCTTGATCGGCATGCCGGCCTTGTTGATGCGATCCTCGAGGGCACAGGCCTTCCAGGTCCCGTCCCGCGGACAGACCGAATCGCTGGGCGTGGGTGGACGCGAGACGGGCGGCAGCGCAGCCACGGCCTTGGCGCTGTCGGCCGCCGCGGAGTCGCCGCCGCCACACGCCGCCGCCATACCGCCCAGGAGTGCCACACACCCCATGGCACGGATTCGGGAAAGGAGAGGTCTGGTCACCCCTTCACTCTACCCTCCGGCACCCGGTGGACAAGACGGCCTGTCCAGACGGAACGCACCACATCACCATTCGGCCCTGTTTTATTCGGTATTTATTCGCAATAAATGAGCCATTTCCATCACTGTCCCGGCATTTATGCATAATCTGCAAAAAAATCTGAAAAAATCAGACTCGGCAATTGGGTTTCTGACCGGATGTCTCCATATTTGTTCCGGAAGTGCACAAAACCAGTGACACCTGATCTGCAGCTGCATCCGTCGGAACCACAGCCCTTCATCCATGTCGACCCACAATCCTTCGCGCAGCGCCGCCATGCGCGAAATCACGCATCGTCCGGTTCGCATCACCACGCGCCCTGATTCCAACGGCGTGCAGCAGCCCACGAGCAGCTGGTTCGGAATGAACACCTTCGGGCTGCGCGATATGCGCGCGAAGCTCCCGAAGGACGTCTACAAGAAGCTCGCGGCCTCCATCCGTCTCGGAAAAAAACTCGACTCCGATATCGCGCCGGTCGTGGCGCAGGTCATCAAGGAGTGGGCGTTGTCGCGTGGCGTCACCCATTTCACGCACTGGTTCCAGCCGCAGACGGGTCTCACCGCCGAAAAGCACGACGCGTTCCTGAATTTCGACGAGAACAAGCTGCCGATGGAGACGTTCACCGGCGAGCAGCTCATTCAGTCGGAACCCGATGCCTCGTCGTTCCCCTCGGGTGGTCTGCGGGCCACGTGGGAAGCGCGCGGCTACACGGCCTGGAATCCGGCGTCGCCCGTCTTCATCAGTGAAACCGGCGGTGTGAAGTATCTCTGCATTCCGTCGGTCTTCATCGGGTACAACGGGGAAGCGCTCGACGAGATGACACCGCTGCTGCGCAGCTGCGACGTGCTCTCGAATGCCGCCATCAAGCTCCTCGAGCTGATGGGCGACACCGGTGTGCTGCGCGTCAACACCACGCTCGGCGTCGAACAGGAATTTTTCCTCATCGACCGCGCGCACTTCGCGCTGCGCCCCGATCTGGTGATGGCCAACCGCTCGCTCGTCGGCGCACCGCCGCCGCGCGGACAGCAGCTCGAAGACCACTACTTCGGTGGCATCCCCGAGCGCGTGCAGGCCTGCATCAGCGAAGTCGAGCACGAGCTCTACAAGCTCGGCGTGCCCATCGTCACGCGGCACAACGAAGTCGCGCCGTCGCAGTTCGAGATGGCGCCCATCTTCGAAGACTCCGACATCGCCGTCGACCACAATCACCTGGTCATGGCCGTGCTGCGCAAGGTCGCGCTCCGTCATGGACTGCAGGCCATCGTGCACGAGAAGCCGTTCGCCGGCATCAACGGCTCGGGCAAGCACTGCAACTGGTCGATGGCGATCACGTCGGACAACAGCCTCGATGGCACCAACCTGCTCAAGCCGGGCAAGACGCCGCACCAGAATCTCCGCTTCCTGATCTTCCTCGCCGCCGTGCTGAAGGGCGTGCACAAGCACGCGGGTCTCTTGCGCGCGGGCATCGCCACGTCGGGCAACGAACACCGACTCGGTGCCAACGAAGCGCCGCCGGCCATCATCTCGGCGTTCCTCGGCAAGGGCCTCACGCAGGTCGTCGAAGACATCGCCGGTGGCAAGACGTCGCCGACCAACGCCGAGCAGGCCATGCTGAAGCTCGGCGTCGCGAAGCTGCCGGAAGTGGAGCAGGACAACACCGACCGCAACCGCACGTCGCCGTTCGCCTTCACGGGCGCGAAGTTCGAGTTCCGCGCCGTGGGCGGCTCGCAGAGCATCGCGTTCCCGGTGATGCTGCTGCAGGCCGGTGTGGCCGAAGCGGTCATCGAACTCACCGAGGCGCTGGCGAAGGAGATCAAGACGGCCAAGAGCACCGACGACGCGGTGCTCAAGGTCGTACGCAAGGCGTTCAAGGAAACCGCCGCGGTACGCTTCGAAGGCAACAACTACTCCGACGAGTGGGTGGTGGAAGCCAAGCAGCGCGGTCTGCTCAACCTGCGTCGGGCGCCGGAAGCGCTGGTGCAGCTCACCACCGATTCGGCCAAGACGCTTTTCAAGAACACCGGCATCCTCACCGAGGTGGAACTCGAAAGCCGCTATCACGTGCGGCTCGAGCGCTATGTGAAGGACATCCTCATCGAGTTGCACACGCTGCAGCAGATGATCGACACGCAGGTGTTGCCGGCGTCGTATGCGTATCTGGCGCAGCTTGCCGGCGCGGCCGGTCAGGGAGCGGCGGCGGGCATCAACCTGCAGCCCATCGTCGACACGGCCAACGCCACGTCGAAGCTGGTGGCGGCCGCGCAGAAGAAGCGGGCCGAACTGGCCAAGGTGATCGCCAAAGCCGAAGCCATGCACGACGATCTCGACGCCCAGGCGGCGTATCTCACCGCCACCGGCTGTGATACCATGGCCGAGGTGCGGGAGACGAGCGATGCCCTCGAACTCGCGATCGCCGACGAGTTCTGGCCGCTGCCGCGTTACCGCGAGATGCTCTTCCCGGTGTAAACCGGACGCTGCATACTTGTCAGGTTACACGACACCCCGCGTCGATCCCGCTCTGGATGATCGACGCGGGGTGTTGTGCATCGTGACACAGTGAACGGAAGCTCACGGCTTGCGCGTCGCGCGCTGGCGCTTCATGCTCTGGGCACCTGTTTCGTGCCTGGAGGGCGCGCATGGCCACGACCGACTTCGGAGCTGTTGTTGCCGGGATTGTGCGTCAGTGGGAAGGAGTGGAGGTGCTGCCCCACCGCTTCGGCGGCGTGGAGTTCCGCGTGGGCAGACGCGAGATCGGTCACGTGCATGTCGGCAACGTGGCGGACCTGCTCGTTTCCGTGCGGCTGCGACGCGATCTCGTGGCCGCCGGTCGCGCGTCCGCGCACCACACCCTTCCCCATTCAGGCTGGATCAGCTTCCGCATCCGCAGTGAACACGACGTGCCCTCGGCGGTGGAGCTCTTTCGTCTCAACTACGAGCGTCTGTGCGGCAACACCGTGAAGCCGCCGGTCCGTGTGCTGGGCCGCGCGTCCCTGCTGCCCGATCGCAGTATCGACGATATGCCGGCGTAGCGTCCGGAGCCCCCTTCGGGACCCGGCTCAGCGCGGCGCCGAGCCGGGTACCTCATAACGTTCTTCGATCAGTGCGGGCTCTGGCGTTTTGGTGGCCATGAGCTGGGTCACGAAGCGCTGCCCTTCGGAGATGCGCTCCACCTCCACCGCGATCGCATCGATAGCCTGCTCCATGCGTTCGAGGCGGGCGGTGCTTTCGAGAATCTGCGGACTCGGCTTGGGCTGACTGGCCCGACGCGCAAAGGCGCGCCCGATGGCCACCGCCAGCGGCCCGAGTACTGTCACCGTGAAGACGATGGCGATGGCTGTGATCTGACCGGAAGACATGTTGTCGGGGAAGTTGGTGGGTGACGACGGTGCCTCCACCAGCGCCAGCGGCAATCGCGCGAGTTCCTGTCCGTTCGCGGCGATGTCTTTCTCGATTTGCAGGATGCGGCCGTCGAGCACGGCCAGCCGCTGCTCGACACCGGTGCGGGCCACACCCTCCGGGCTGCGGCGCAGCTCCTGCACGAGGCGGTCGCGCCGCCCCTGTGCGGAATTGAGCTGATTCGACAGCTCGGAACGCTTGGCTCGCAGCGCCGAGGCATCGGCCTCGGTGAGCGGACGCGCATTGAGCGGAATCGTGGTCCCTTCCACGGCCACGCCGATAGGCTGCGGCGGGACCGAAGGTGGGGCCGGTGAAACCGGAGGCGCCGTGATAGCTTGCTGAACAGGCATACTGGATTCTACGCGCCCGACGGCGCCACGGTTACACCCGGGGGACCGATGACGAGCCATGTGACGCACGACGTGACCGACCACGCTTCCACGGCCCAGCATTTCCCGCCCCTCAGCCAGGAGTTCCTGCAGGACGAGATCGACGCCCTGCTCCCGCAGGTCATCGGCTGGCGGCGTCATCTGCACATGCATCCCGAGGTGGCGTTCGAGGAGGTCCGCACGTCACAGACCATCTTCGACATCCTTTCGGCCATCGAAGGGCTCTCGGTGGCGCGTCCCACGCGCACCAGCGTGGTGGCCGAACTGCGCGGCCAGCACACCGGCCCCACCATCGCCGTCCGGTCGGACATCGACGCCCTGCCCATTCTCGAGGAGAACGACGTCGCGTACCGCTCGCGCACCGATGGGGTCATGCATGCCTGCGGCCACGACGGGCATACGGCCATCGTGCTGGCCCTCGCCACACTGCTGGCCCGTCACCGGCAGAAGCTGCCCGGTACGGTACGGTTCATCTTCCAGCACGCCGAGGAGGTCGCGCCCGGCGGTGCGGAGGAACTGGTCCAGCAGGGTGTGATGGACGGCGTGGTACACGTCATCGGCCTCCACCTCTGGTCGCCGATGCCGGTGGGACGCATCGGACTCATTTCCGGACCGGCCATGGCGGCGCCCGACACGTTCCAGTGTACCCTGCTGGGCACGGGGGGGCATGCCGCCATGCCACATCAGACGGTCGATCCGATCGCGATCGGCGCACAGATCGTGACGGCGTTGCAGCAGGTCGTTTCCCGTACCGTCGACCCGCTCGACCCGGCCGTGCTCTCGGTGACACAGTTCATCGCCGGCACGGCGTTCAACGTGATCCCCGGTTCCGCCTACCTCGCCGGCACCGTGCGCACCTTCGACCCGGGGCTCAGGGCGAGCATTCCCGCGCAGATGGAGCGCATCATTGCCGGCATCACGTCGGCGTTCGGGGCGTCGTACGAGTTCTCGTACGAACGGGGCTACCGTCCGGTGGTGAACGATCCGGCGCTCACCGCCCGTCTCACCGAGGTGGTCGAGACCACCTTCGGCGTGGACACGCTCATCGAGATGCGACCGTCCATGGGCGGCGAGGACTTTTCGGCCTACCAGCAGCGCGCGCCGGGAGTTTTTGCCTTCGTCGGCGCGCGCAACGACGCCGAAGGCATCACCTTCCCGCACCATCATCCGCGTTTCCAGATCGACGAAGCCTCATTGGGCATCGGATTGCGTTACCTCACGGCGGCCTCACTCGACCTACTCACGAAGTCGTAAGCGAAGTCGTGAGCATCGTCTGCAGGAAGCGACGCCGGATCCGGGGCGCAGCGGCCGCCGATGCGCCCCCAACCCGTCCGGCCAATGCGTCGTTTCTTGCCCCTCCTGTGTCTCGCGCTTGCCATCGTCTCGCTGCCCGCCACCAGCGAAGCGCAGCGACTGCGCCATCGCATCGCCGAACTGTTCTTTTTCGGTGATCCGCTCTCCGGCGGATCGGCCGGCACGCACCAGCACGGGACGCACACGCTCCCGTCGTCGACCATCGCCAACAGCGCCGCCGTCGGTTTCCTGGGCAGCACCATGGCCAATGCGGTGGCCAATGTCCCCATCGGCGCGACCACCAGCGGCGAGACCTTCCGGTTCGAAGGCGGCGTGCCGTACAGCACCGCCACATCGGCCGGCCCCATCTTCGCCGAACGCGGACAGACCCTCGGACGCGGACGCATCCTCGCCGGCCTGAATCGCAGCAGCTTCCGGTTCACCACGCTGCGCGGCCGCCCGCTCTCGGACATCCAGATCGCGCTGCTGCACGAGAACGTGGATTACGAAGGCTGCGACGCCGAGAACGGAGGACAGGACTGCTCGCTGCTCGGCGTGCCCGCCTACGAGAACGATCTCACCCGGTTTGCGCTGAATCTCGATCTGGGCGTCAACGTCACGACGTTCTACACGACCATCGGCATCACCGATCACATCGACTTCGGTGTGGTGATCCCCATGCAGCAGATCGATTTCGTGGGGAGCAACTTCGCGCAGATCGAAGCCCTGGGCGGGGCGCCGGCCTCGCACTTCTTCGGGGGCACCCCGACAAATCCCGTGCTGCAGGCCACCACCAACGCCCGCGGCAGTGCGTTCGGCGTCGGCGATGTGGCGGCCCGTCTCAAGATCAACGCCTTCTCCACCGAGAACAGCGCGGTCGCACTCATGGCCGATGCACGCTTTCCCACGGGCGATGTGGACGACATGCTGGGCCTCGGGCACTTCGTGCTGCGCAGTCAGGCCATCATCTCGTCCCGCTTCGGCGCCTTCTCGCCGCATCTGAACACCGGCTTCGTGTATCGCGCCGGGGAGGCCCGCAATCACGCACTGCTCGCCACGGCGGGGTTCGATCACCTGCTGGGTCCCCGCGTGACACTCGCGCTCGATGTGGTCGGTGAATTCCAGGTGGGCGGCAAGCTGCTGGACATGGGTGGACCGGTCACGTTCGAAGCGCCATTCCGTCGCATCGTCAATCCGAGCTCCATCCCCGACATGCGCGACGATGTGATCAACGGATCGGTGGGCTTCAAGTTCGCGCCCACCCGCAGTTTCATGCTGGTCACGAACGCCATGGTGCCGCTCAACACCGGCGGCATGCGCGCCAGTCACACCTGGACGCTGGGTCTCGAGTACGCGTTCTGACGGACACGCGCTGACGGACACGCACTGACGCACGATCGGGCGTACACACGGCTGCCGGTCCCGAGGCAAGGACCGGCGCAGACACCACGGTTGCCCATTCGCGACTTGGACGTCCGAATTGTATAGTATCGGCTGCCGGGACTGGATTTCGCCGGCTCCGCTGTGTGACCCTCCACCACACCCGCCAATGCTGCGCCGTTCACGCATTCCGTTGTGCCTTCTCTGTGCCGCAGCGTTCACCGTCACGGTGATGCCGGCAAGCTCCCAGGCACAGCGCCTGCGGGAGCGGATCTCACAACTGTTCATCTTCGGGGACGGCGAGGAGCCGCTGTTTCTCGCCGGCTCCGCGACGACGTCCAACCCGGCCAGCATCCGCCAGCACGGCACACACTTCATTCCGTCGTCGCAGGCCGAGAACGGTTCGATCATCGGATTCATCGGCAGCGCACTCGCCGCGTCGGTGTCCAACGTGCCGATCGGCGCCACCACGAGCGGTGAGACCTTCCGCTTCGAAGGCGGTGTGCCGGTGAGCACGGCGACATCGGCCGGTCCCATTTTTGCCGAGCGTGGACAGACCCTCGGACGTGGCCGCGTTCTGGCCGGCGTGAACCGCAGCAGCTTCCGGTTCTCCACGCTGCGCGGTCGTCCGCTCTCCGACGTGGGACTCGTCTTCACGCACGAGAATGTCGACTACGACGGCTGCGATGCGGAGAACGGTGGACAGGACTGCAGCAAGTATGGCGTGCCGGTCCTCGAGAACGAATCGATGAATTTCAATCTCGATCTCGACATCGGTGTGGATGTGACGATGTTCTACACCACGTTCGGCATCACCGACCGTGTCGACTTCGGCGTGGTCGTGCCGCTGCAGCAGACGTCGTTCAGCGGCACCAGCTTCGCGCAGATCAATCCGTTCGGCGGGACGGCCGCGGCGCACTTCTTTTCGGGCACCCCCACCGATCCGGTGCTGCAGGCCACGAAGACTTCCAAGGGCAACACCTTCGGCATCGGCGACGTGGCGGCGCGCCTCAAGGTCAACGCCTATCAGTCGCAGAACACCGCGGTGGCCTTTCTCGCCGACGCCCGCTTCCCCACTGGCGACACGGAAGACCTGCTCGGCATGGGCCACTTCGCGTTGCGCAGTCAGGCCATTCTCTCGTCGCGGTTCGGCGATTTTTCACCGCACCTGAACGCGGGCTTTCTCTATCGGGCCGACCGGTCGCAGAACCATTCGGTGCTGGCCACCGCGGGGTTCGATCACCTGCTCGGCGCCAAGGTCACGATGGCGGTGGACGTGGTGAGCGAGTTCCAGGTGGGCGCCAGCAAACTCGTGCTGCCGCAGCCGATCTATTTCGATTCGCCCTATCGCCGCAGTGTCAGCCCGACGACGATCCCCGATATCCGCGATGATCTCATCAACGGATCGTTCGGCTTCAAGTTCCTCGCCTCACGCAATGTCATCGTGGTGACGAACGCGCTGCTGCCGCTGAACCGCGGCGGCATGCGGGCCAATCAGACGTGGACGCTGGGGCTCGAGTACTCGTTCTGACGGCGGCGACTCAGGCCGTGCATTCCGGCAGTCGACTCTCCGACTGCCGGCGGATCCGGGTCAACGCACGCTGTCAGCGAACGCTGGTGAGGCGCCAGGTCTCCCCGTCCCGTTCGAACTGCGCGCGGAACGACACCATCTGCACTTCTTTGCGTCCGCTGCCACCGATGAATTCGTAGGTGCCCGTCACCCGTCCTTCCGCCGCCCGGTCCCGCACGTCGAGACCGCCGATCAGCAGCGATGCGGTCAACGACTTGGTGGACGAGAAGAACCGTTCGAAGCCCTGTTGCTGGTCACGCGTGATGCCCGGGTAGGCCGAACGCACCGCACCGATGTCGCGTGAGGAGATGGCACGGGCGTAACGCGCGATGATCTCGCGCAGATCGGCCTGCGCCGACCGGGCCTCACCAGCGGATGCACCGGTGGGAGCACTCGCTGAAGCGCTCGGCGAAACACTCGCGGGTGCACTGGTCACCGGCGCCGTCACAGTGGGTTCAGTGACGGGAGGCGTGCTCACCGGCGCGGGAGACACTGGTGCCGATACAGCCGGAGATCCCGCCGCGGTGTGCGCCGATGCGTTGCCGCCACCATTGGCGCCACCGTTGCCGCCACTGCTGGCGACACCGACGGGTAATGGCTGGGCAGTTCCCGTAGCAGGTGTTGCGGGCACGTTCGACGAACGGGTCGGTGCCGCGGCGCCTGACGCCACGCGTGCGGGAGGCGCGGGTGTGGTGGCGGATCCCGATGCAGAGGCTGGCGCCGAGGTCGGACTGTCGTTCGTTCTTCCGTCGTTCCCACCACCGGCCGGTGCGTTCCCGGCGGCACCCGCTGCACCCGCGTCCGCTGCATTGCCGGCGGCCGTTTGGGCGGCCGATGTCGCCGGTTCAGCCGACGCTTCGACCACCGAGCGCTTCATGAGCGCCACACCACCGGCCGACAACGCCGCGACCGCGGCTATGCCGGCAAACAGCAACGTGCGGGTATTTCGCGGGGCCGACGCGGCGGGTGTCGAGGAAGACGAAATAGAAGACGCGGACGTCGATGCGCCCGGCGGCACGGTGCGATTGGCCCGTCCGCCAGCAACCGCGGCCGCCTCGCGGGCAGCCGCTTCACGCGCCACGTCCGCGCCCTTGGCAGCCACCTTGTGCGCCAGCGTCTGACTCAGCGCCATCGACTCGTTGTACGCCGCTCCGCTCAGCGAGGCCCGCACGGCGGTGAGCGCCTGCGCCATGTCGATGGCCGACTCGTAACGGTCCGCCGGCTCCTTGGCCATCGCCCGCTGCACCACGGCATCGAGCGCCACCGGCAATCCGGGCACGAGCTGACTGGGAGGCACCGGTTCCTCCTGCACCACGGCAAACAGCAGCGCGTGCAGCGTATCCCCGAGAAATGGCTTCCGTCCGGTGAGCACCTCGTACAGCACCGCACCCATCGAGAAGATGTCGCTGGCCCCCGTCACCGGCTTCCCGGAGATGTACTCCGGCGCCATGTAGTTCGGCGTGCCGATCATGACACCGGTCTGCGTCATCTTCTGCGATTCGAGATGCGCGACGCCGAAGTCCATCAGTTTGCCGCGCGGCTCGGGGGTCACCCGGATGTTCGCCGGCTTGAGGTCGCGATGCACGATGCCATGCTGGTGGGCGTAGGCCAGCCCGGCCAGCACATCGATCATGATCTCGAGTTTGGTCTGCAGCGTGAGCGTCTGCTGTTTTGCCAGCAGCGTCTCCAGATCGCTGCCTTCCACGTACTCCATGGCGATGAACAGATGGCCATCGAGTTCGCCGAAGTCGTAGATCGTGACGACGTTCGGATGCTGCAACGACCCCGCCGACTGCGCCTCACGCAGGAACCGGTCGCGCAGACTCTGATCGCGCGCGATGGTGGCGTTCATGACCTTGATCGCCACCACACGATTCAGCACGGTATCGCGCGCGCGATACACCGATCCCATGGCCCCTTCGCCTGCGAGGTCCAGGATCTGGTATTTCCCGATCGCGATCGGTTCGTTCGGCGGTGTGGGCAGGGTCATGCGGAAGGGTGCGGCGGGTACGGCATGTCACATGGCAACAGAATTCGCTCCCAGACATGACGAATGACCGGGGCAACAGTCAACATGCGCCGGTCCCGTCGGGAAGCAAGCCGCAGACAAACGATCCGGTGGCGATCCGTTGACCACCAGCGGACAACCGGCAGCCCTCAGCGGGCCGGCGGCAGATTGCGGAGCAGGAAATCCAGGGTGTTTCGTCCCATCACGAGCGCCACATCGGCGGCCGGCATCCCCGCCTCGAGCAATCCCGCCGTGATCAGCACGACACCACGCGTGTCGAACGGTGCACGGATGGCACCGTCGAAGTCCGAGCCCAGTGCCACATGCTGCACCCCCATCACCGACACCGCGTGCTGGATCGCTTTCACGATGTTGGCCACCGTGGGTTCACACACCGCGCCGTCCCAGTAGCCGATCCCGATCAGGCCACCGTTCGCGGCGATCGCGCGCAACTGGTCGTCGGTGAGATTTCGCGGACCGGCGCAGGTGGCCGCCACACCGGTATGGGACACCACCACCGGGCGCGTGGCCATCGCCAGGGTTTCGGTGATCGTCTGCGGCGAGGAGTGGGCCAGATCGACGATGATGCCCAGCGCCTCCATGCGCTGGATGACCTGGCGGCCGAGCGGGGTGAGCCCGCCATGCGTGACCCCGTGCGCACTGCCCGCGACTTCGTTGTCGAAGAAGTGCACGAGTCCCATCATGCGATAACCGGCGCCGTACAACACGTCCACGCTCTCGAGCTTGCCGTCGAGTGCGTGCAGTCCCTCGATGGCCAGCAGCGCGCCCACCTGCGCCGGATCGCCACGCCGGCGTTCGGCAAACGCCGCCAATGAATCGCGCGAGGTGATGACGGTGAGCGCCCCCCGCGAACGCAGCGCGGCATCGTGCAACCGGTCGGCCTGATACAGCGCACGCGCGCGAAGACTGGTGCGTGTCTCGGCGGGCCAGCGCTGGGCCAGCGCCAGCAGTGCGATGTTGTCCGTCTCGCCGGTGTTGTGATCGTAGTTCATGCCACGCGGCGTCTTCGTCACGGCGCTGAAGACCTGCAACGCGACATGCCCTTCCTGCAGACGCGGCACATCGACATGGCCACGCGACACCCGCACGAGCGGATCGCGCCCCCAGAGCAGTTCGTCGGCGTGCATGTCGGCCACGAACAACGTGCGGTGCAGCGCCGCGGCTTCCGGCGGAACCGCTGGAATCGTGGTGCTCACCACGCTGTTCATCCGGCTGTCCACCACCCGCGGCACCACGGTGTGAAAGATCACCAGCGCCGCGGCGAGCAGCACCACCACGCCGATCCCGACCCGCACCCAGGTGCGGCCTCTGGTCGGGTTTGCGGTTGCGTTCGCAGCGGTCATCAGCGAAGTCCTCGCGGCATCTCCTTGCCGGTCATCTCACGGGAATTGGACGGCGCACTCTGCACGATCTGCTCGCGGAGATCCCCGCACCGGTCGATGGCATCGCTCGACGCCGGATCGATGGTGTCCGGCAACGCGACCCGATCCACGCGCATCGTGTCGTTCGACGTCCGGGCCTGCGCATAGAACTCCGCGCACCACGCCCGCACCACGTCGATGCGGGCCAATCGCTCCACACCCGCATCGGCGGCCTTGCCGAACAACCGCCAGGCCACCACCGCGACCACGAGCGCCACCACGAGGGTGAGCAACGCGGCCACCGGCGGTTTTTCCGGACCCGCACCGCCGCTCGCACCCCCGCTCGCACCCCCACTCGCACCACCTCTCGCACCATCGGCGTTCATTCCAGCGTCCTCAGGAACTTTGGCGTCTGCCGCGCCTTGGTCTGCTGTTCGAAGGCGAATCCGTAACCCAGCAACCGGGCCTCGCTCCACGCGAGTCCGATGAAGCTGATGCCGAGTGGGAGTCCGTGCACATACCCCATGGGCACCGTGAGCGAGGGATATCCGGCCACCGCAGCCACCGACGAATTGCCGCCGCTGTATTTGTCGCCGTTCACATGGTCGGTCACCCACGACGGAGCGTTCGACGGCGCCACCAGGGCATCGAGTCGATGTTCACGGAACACGGCGTCGAGTCCGAGATCCCTCGCCTGCCGGCGGCACACCTCCAGCGCACTGCGATAGGCCGCATCGGTGATCGGCCCCTTGGCCTCGGCCTGCTCGAAAATCTCCTGCGCGAACCAGGGCATCTCGCGGGCACTGTTCTCGCGATTGTACGCGATCAGATCGGCCAGCGTGTGGTACGGTACCGTCGCGCCACGCGCCGCGAGATACCGGTTGAGTCCATCCTTGAACTCGTACAGCAGGACGGTGAATTCGGCATCGTCGTACTTGCCCACGCTGGGCACGTTCGCGGGATCCACCAGCACGGCACCCGCCGCACGCAACGCGTCGAGGGCGGTGTTGAACGCCGCGTCGGCGGCGGCATTGAAGCCGGCGAGATTGCGCGCCACGCCGATGCGGGCGCCCTGCAGCGCGGTGGGTGTGAGACCGGCGCTGTAGTCGGGAAGCGTGGCTGGTGCCCCGCTGGTGGCGGCATCCCGCTCGTCACGACCGGCAATCACCTGCAACAGCGCGGCCGCATCGGCGACGGTGCGAGTCATCGGACCCGCGGTATCCTGCGTGACCGAGATGGGGATGATGCCGGTGCGACTCACGAGACCAACGGTGGGCTTGAGTCCCACCAGTCCGCAGATCGAACTCGGGCAGATGATCGACCCATCGGTTTCGGTGCCGATGCCCACGGTCGCAAGGTTGGCGGCGATGGCCGAACCGGTGCCCGAACTCGACCCGCACGGATTGCGATCGAGCACATAGGGATGACGCGTCTGTCCGCCACGTCCACTCCAGCCGCTCGACGAATGCGAGGAACGGAAGTTGGCCCACTCGCTGAGATTCGTCTTGCCGATGAGCACCGCGCCGGCCTCACGCAGTCGTGCCACCACATGCGCATCCTGCGCGGCCGGTGTGCCCACCAGCGCCAGCGATCCGGCGGTGGTCTGCATCCGGTCGCCGGTATCCAGATTGTCCTTCACCAGCACCGGAATGCCGTGCAAGGGTCCCCGCACCTTTCCCGCCTTGCGCTCGGCATCACGTTCGGCGGCAATGGAGAGCGCATCGGGATTGGTTTCCAGCACGGCGCGCAGTGTGGGGCCGGCGGCATCGATGGCCGCAATGCGTGCGAGATACGCTTCGGTGAGGGCTTTCGATGTGAGCGTGCCCCGCTGCATCTGTTCCTGCAACGAAGCGATCGTGGCTTCGTCGAAGGCGAATACCGTCGATGCGGCATCGCCGCCTGCCGCACGACGTGACGTGTCGGAGCCCGTCGTCTCATCGGGCGACGGGTCACCGACACAACTCACACCCGCCATGGCAGCCAGCGTCGTCACACCGGCCGCCGTCATGAAACGGCGTCGATCGATGATACGGGGATCGCCGGCCTCGCTTTGAGGCACACTCCCGGACATGACGGGGGACTCCGGTCGTTCAGATCGCTCAGATCGCATCGAGTGCCTGCGCGAGATCGCGCACCAGATCGTTCACGTCTTCCAGTCCGACGCTGAGTCGGATGAATCCTTCACCCACGGCGTCACCACCCCAGCGCGCCCGACGTTCGGCACTGGTATGCAACCCGCCAAAACTCGTGGCCTCGTACACCAGGCGGGAGGTCGCAAAAAACTTCGTCGCCGCGGCGGCATCGGGGAGTTCGAAACTGATCACCCCACCGAAGTGCGACATCTGTCCGGCGGCAATCGCGTGCGAACGGTCACCCGGCAATCCCGGATAGCGGACGTTCCGCACCGTCGGGCCCGAGGCCGCGCGTTCGGTGAGAAACTCCGCGACGATCTGCGCGGTACGACACTGCTGCATCAACCGCACATGCAACGTGCCCAGCGAGCGATGCGCGAGCCACACTTCCATCGGTCCCGGAATCACTCCCATGCGGGTGCGCCAGGTGCGCAACGCCTCGGCATGTGCGGCATCGCGAACGGCGGCGTGCCCGAGCAGCACATCGGCGTGCCCCGTCATCGCCTTGGTATCGGACACCACACACACGTCCGCCCCCAACGCGAGCGGCTGCTGGAGCAGCGGTGTGGCCGTGGTGTTGTCCACCACCACCAGCGCGCCGCGCGCATGGGCATGCGCCGCGATCGCCGCGATATCGCACACGTCGAGTTGCGGATTGGTGGGCGATTCCAGCCACACCATCGCCAGGGGCGCGTTCGCGGCCTCGATGGCCTGCACGATACCGTCACCATGTGTGGGGGCGAGGATCACGGTGATCCCCTGCGCGGCACACCATGCCCCGGCAAACTCCTGCGTGGCGAGCACCCGCGTGGTGTAATAACACTCCGCCGCCATCACCATGGTCGATCCGGGCGGGACCATCGTCGCCAGGACCGCCGCCGTGGCCGCCATGCCACTCGGGAACAGCACACAGGGACCGCCTTCGAGCGACGCCAGCGCGGTTTCGTACGCCTTCCACGTGGGATTGTCGAAACGCGCGTACGTGTAGGGCGACAACGCGGGATCGCCGGGCGCATGGTACGGCGCGGCGAACACCGGTCCGGGCAGGTATGGTGTGCCGGGCGTGGCGTCCGGAAGACCGGCCCGCACGACGTGTGTGGCCTTGTGCCAGTCAGTCATCCCGTCGGCCATCCGGTCAGCCATCGCGCGCGGGGTAGCGGCTCTCGTCGAGCGGTTCGGCTTCTTCGATCAGCATCACCGGCACGCCGTCTTCCACGCGATACACGAGGCGACTCTCGCGGCACACCAGCACCTCGGGAGGACCGGCATGATACTCCAACGGAGCCTTGCTCTTGGGACAGACGAGAATCTCGAGCAACTGCGGAGAGAGAGTCATGGGGTGGACAATTGCGGTGAAGACGCGGAGGACGGCCGGTGATGACGGGGAGCCGCGTCGCTGAACGCGAGATGCGGTCCACCGAGCAGCTCGATGCAGTAGGGAACGGCCGGCCAGATGGCCCGCAGACACTCTTCGATGGCCGCGGGCTTGCCGGGAAGATTGATGATGAGCGACTTCCCGCGCGAGCCGGCAAGCTGTCGCGAGAGAATGGCAGTGGGCACCGATTGCAGCGACACGGCGCGCATCTGTTCGCCGAACCCGGGCAGAATACGATCGCAGACGGCCATGGTCGCCTCCGGCGTGACATCCCGCGGAGCCGGCCCCGTGCCGCCGGTGGTGACGATCAGCGGACAACCGACTTCATCGGCCAGTTCACGCAGCGCGGCTTCGATGGCGGGCTGTTCATCGGGTACGAGGCGGTACTCATCCTGCCATGGCGTCGTCAGCCAGCGCGCATACACCTCGCGAATGGCGGGGCCCGACTTGTCGTCGTACACACCGCGGCTGGCGCGGTCGGAGATCGTGACGATGCCGAGGGTGATCATCTCCGTAAGTTACCATGAAGTTGCCATACCGGATTCTTCCGGGGATATCCGAGACTGGTGGAATCATCCTGCCGGCATGCCCCATTCATGCCCATTCACCCTGTCGGTACCACGCCCGCGGGGCACCTTCCCACCCGCACCGTCAACGGCCAGCAGACGTGCACGGTGGGCGACGCGGGCCAGGCGTGTTGCAAGGCCTCCGTGCAGGCGATCAGAGGGTCCTCGCCCTGCGCTGCCCGGTACCGCGTGATGGCAGACCAGGTGCCGAGGTAACCCAGCAACTGGGGCAGCGTCCAGTGCGCCTCCATCCGGTGTTCGCCGATGGCGAAACGCTCGAACGGAAAGGGCAGATCGGCATACCGCGTGTCCACATGCCGCCGCTCGGGCGGCCACCAGTCGCGCATGGCAGTGTCGAGCGCATTCACCGCGGTCGCCACGCCGGGATGCGCCGGTGTCTCCATCAGCGCGTACGTCCATTCGGCGATCACGCCACGGGGCATCAGCACCCGTCGCGCTTCCTCGTGGAACGCGTCCACGTCGAACCAGTGCAGTGCCTGTGCCACCGTCACCAGCGAGACACTGCCGGTGGGCAGGCCACTGGCCTGGGCAGGGGCGACGTGGTAGCGCACCCGCGGATGCGCCGTGGCCGCGGCAATCTGCGCGGCGCTCACATCGGTGGCATGCACCATGTCGAAGTACTGCGCGAGCGCCACGCTGGCCTGCCCTGATCCACACCCACAGTCCCAGGCCAACGTGCGTTCCGGTGCACAGCCCGCCAGCGCCGCAAACAACGATATCGGATACTGCGGACGGTATGCGGCATAGTCGACCGACACCGTCGAGAAGTGATCACTGCCCACCGGTGGGAGCGCAGGTGGTGGCGCCCGGTGCATCGGGTGTGCCGTACGACGCCGTCACGAGTTGCGCGGGCTGTCCGCCACGGGCCGGTGTGAAGACGAACATCGTCGCATAACTGGCGTCGCAGATATCGGACAACTTCGGCCCGCCCAGCGCCGTGACGATGCCGGGCACCGTGTTGCTGTGGCCCACCACCAGCACCACACCCGTGGCTTTCATCACGGCCTCGGCCACGGCCTTCACATGCGCGCCCGCGACGGGAACCACCACCGGCGTCAGACCCGTGCGGCGGGTCACCTCGCCGGCGGTTTCCTGCGTGCGTTTGTACGGCGTCACCACGATGGCGTTGGGAGTGGTGTGCGCCAGCGCTTCATTCAACGCCCTGGCGCGCGCCATCCCCGCTTCGCTCAGCGATGGATCACTGCCCGGCACCGCCTGCTTCTCGCCATGCCGCACGAGAATGACCAGCGACGGCTGCGCCTGCATCACCGCCGGTGCACTCAGCGCGGCGACCAGCGCCGTCATCACCAGCAGCACGCGACGCGGCCCCGCGATGGCCGGACGTCCGCCGTTCGCGCCGATCCGTCCCACGATCATCAGCATGATCTCTCGCATGCTCCCCCGCATGATGGACCTCACACCCTCGACAGGATTGAAAACAGCAACCTGTCCGCAATCTACGCGCGCGCGTGGCGTTCGCGATCGAGCAGGGCGCGTTTGCGTTCCAGTCCCCACCGATATCCACCCAGCGACCCATCACCACGCAGCGCCCGATGACAGGGGACGAGCACCGCAATGCGATTGGCGCCACACGCCGATCCCACGGCTCTGACGGCCCGGGGATGTCCGATGCCGGCGGCCAGTTCGGTGTAACTCACCACCTCACCCGGCTTCACGTGCAGCAGGAAGCGCCAGACTTTGATCTGGAACGCCGTCCCCCGGAGATCCAGCGGCAACTCGGGGCGCGGGCCGTCCCGCGTGATGTGCGCATCGAGGGCCAGCATCCAGGCATCGAGCGGTTCACGGGCCGCGTCTTCTGCCGCTTCCAGCGTGGCGTTCGGGAACTCGTCGGCGAGACGCGCGATGAGCGTGGACGTGTCATCTCCGAATTCCACGAGGCAGACGCCACGTGCGGTCGCGGCCATCAGCAGATGCCCGAACGCGGTCTCACGCACCGCATAGGTGATGACCTCACCCGCGCCGCCGCTGCGATACGCCGACGGGGTCATCCCCAGACCACCCGTCACCTGTTCGTACACCCGGCTCGTGCTGCCGTAACCCGCCCCGAACGTGGCGTCGAGTACCGCGTCACCTTCACGCAGACGCCGCTTGAACTGCTCGAGGCGCTGCGCCGACTGATAGGCTTTGGGGCTCACGCCAAGCACCTGCGTGAACGATCGCTGCAGATGGGACGGGCTCATCGCGGCCTCGCGAGCCAGGCGCGTCAGTGGCAATGCTTCATCCGCATGCGCGTCGATGTACTCGGCGAGGCGCCGCATCCGCGTGACGATCTCCGCCGATGGCGCGGCGGGTTGGCGCGTGGCATCCGCCGGTGAGCGACGGGGCGGACGTGAGGTCGGGCGCGACGGGGAACGTGGAGTCATGAGGGGAGGCCTCCCGGAAATGTGTGGCAGGTGATGCCCGAATGAAATGCGCACCACGCCGGCCCCGCGCTCCGATTCTTGCGCAATACCCACATCGGTGACAGATCAGGAGATGCACCCATTTTCTGCCGTCACGCGGTCCGGCCTCGCGATCTGCGCCACGCTTCTGCTCGCGCCCCTTCTCCCCCTTCCCGGAACCGTGGCTTCGCTGCGGGCCCAGTCCAGCGTCGCCCCACCCGCCCGCTTCGCCGACCCGGAGCGTCTGGCGCGTATCCAGCGCACGGTGCCCCGGATCGACAGCCTCATGCGGGCGTTCATGGACCGCAATCGTGTGCCCGGCATCGCGTATGGCATCGTCGTCGATGGACAGCTGCTGCACGTCGCGGCCATGGGACTGCGTGAAGTCCCCAGCCGTTCACCCGTGGACACCAGTTCGGTGTTCCGCATCGCGTCGATGACCAAGAGCTTCACGGCGCTGGCCATCCTGCAACTCCGCGATGCCGGCAAGCTGTCGCTCGACGACCCCGCCGAGAAATACGTACCCGAGTTGCGCACCCTGAAATACCCCACCAGCGATGCGCCGCGCATCACCGTGCGTCATCTGCTCTCCCACTCGGCGGGGTTTCCGGAGGACAACCCGTGGGGCGATCAGCAGCTCGATCGCACCGACGCCGAGCTGTCGCAGATGATCCGTCAGGGCATCCCGTTTTCGAATGTGCCCGGTGTGGCCTACGAGTACTCCAACTACGGGTTCGCGATTCTGGGTCGCATCGTCGTCAATGTCTCGGGGCAGCCCTATGCCACATACATCCGCGACAGGGTCCTGCGCCCACTCGGCATGACGTCCACCACGATGCAATCGCGTGACGTGCCGGCCACACGACTGGCGCACGGATACCGATTGCAGGACGGTCAGTGGCTCGAAGAGCCGCCGCTGCCCGATGGCGCGTTCGGCTCCATGGGCGGCATGCTCACGTCGAGCGCCGATCTCAGTCGCTGGGTGGGATTGATGCTGAGCGCCTGGCCGCCGCGCGATGGTGCGGAGTCTCCCGTGCTCAAGCGGTCATCGCTGCGCGAGATGCAGCAGGTCTGGCGCTTCGGCGGCGGCAACGCGGCCTTCAATGCGCAGAGCAACACGCTCAGCATGACCAGTGGCGGTTATGGCTACGGCCTGCGCATCTCGCAGAGCTGTCTCTTCAATCACATCGTCGCGCACTCCGGCGGATTGCCGGGATTCGGTTCACAGATGCGCTGGCTCCCCGAGCAGGGCGTGGGCATCGTCGCGCTGGGCAATCTCACATATACGGGATGGGGTCCGCCCATCGATCAGGCGATCGAACTGCTGGCGGCGGCCGGGGGTCTCACGCCTCGCGCGGTGCAGCCGGCCCCCGTTCTCGCCGACATGCAGGCCAAGGCCACACGTCTCGTGCAGCGCTGGGAACAGCCACTCGCCGACAGTGTGGCGGCGATGAATCTCTTCCGCGATGAATCGGCGCCCCGTCGTGCCGCGGCCATCGAGCGGGTGGTCAATGCCGCAGGCGGTGACTGCCGCCCTGAGGGCACGATGTGGGCCGAGAATGCGCTGCGGGGCGTGTGGAAGCTGCGCTGCGCCCGTGGCGCGGTTCAGGTGGGCATCACACTGGCTCCAACGGAACCGGCGCGCATCCAGCAGTTCACCGTGATCGGCATTCCGGCCGATCGGCAGGTGGGACCACCGCCCGTGTGTCGTCAGTAACGTCGCGACCGCGGCGTATGGCCTGAAGCTCGCGTCCCTGACGGAGTCGTCGATGCAACCGCCCACGAGATCGTGGACGAGATCGTGGACGGAATCGTCAGGGCCGCGAGACGGGTTCGGTTTCGAAGCGTTCCGCGAATCCGGCAATCAACGGCCGCGCTTTCGCGATGGTGGCCTGGACGGCCGGGAGTTGCAGTGAAGCCCGGTGATATTCCTGCGTCTCCCACACTTCGGTGATCCAGATGCCGTTGGGGTCGGCGGGATCGCGGGCGACCACATAACTCACGCACCCGGGCATGGCGTCGGTGCCTTCGAGCAGCAGCGCGATGAGGGCGTCTCGCTGCCCGTCGGCGGCGAGCATCCTGCCGATCAGTCCATACATCAGGTGTGGCTCCTCGGGAATGGTGATGAATGACCGCATGCGGCGGGAATGCGACGATTCAGTCGACCAGCAGCATATCACGACGCGGTGGTACCCAGGGCGGCACCCAGGCATGGGTGAGTGTGCAGTCGAGTGGACTCCCGCGCAACGTCATGCTGGCAAAACCACCGCCAACGCCGTAGCGCGCATCGGACATCTGCAGGGTGCCATCGGGTGTGACGGTCCATACGGGCGTGCGCATGAAACGCAGCGCGCCCATGACTTCACAGCGTTCGTTCGCGAGCCCCGTGAACTCCGATCGCGCCTTCACCCACGTGCGGTTCCATCGCACCGATGTGCTGGAATCGAACGGGACCACCGGTGACGATTCGGACAGCGCCTGCAGCGCATCGGCCTGCAATCGTGCACTGGGATACGCCTGCTGGCAGTCGGACACCGTGCGCACCCGCGGGTACGGCGCGATCACCCCGGTGCTCAGCCGATAGGACAGACCATCGGTGGACACGGCCATCGCCGACCAGCAGGTCGGATCGCCCACCGCGGGCGTGAGCACGACATCGGCAAGCGCTCCCGGTGTCGTACGATCCACCGCCTTCGCCACAAGGGCTTCCGCGGCATGGGAGGCCACGAAGAACAGCATCGTCACCATGAGCCATGCGCCGATACCGCTGGCCGTGCGCGCGGCATTCGACAATCCGCGCTGCACGAACAACCAGACCACGGCACAGATGCTGAGTGTCATGGCCACCGCACGGGCCACTTCACCGAGGCGCCAGGCGGCGGCCAGAATGACGAGCAGTAGCAGCGTCAGGATGACCCGTCCCGCTGTGGCCCGTGGTCGCCAGAGAAGCGCCGGAATCGCCACCACCCACAACCAGGGTTCGACGATGAACACGGCATCACCGTAGTACCAGCGATCATCGAACGGCCAGAAAGGGTGTACGCCGTAGCTGTTCGTGAAATCGAGCGCCAGATGGGAGAGTGCGCCCACCAGAGCCAGCCCCAGCAGCGCCCGGGAGCCATGCGCCGTGAACCAGCGGCGGTCATGGTCGACCGCGCCGCGTGTGAACCACCAGCGTCCGCCGGCCCACAGCAGCAGCGCCCCGATGACCGTCCAGACGATGGTGTGGGTGTGCCCCCGGTGGTGCAGCAGGTAGCCGAGTGGCCCCATGCGCAGGATCGACCCGGCGTAGAACACATCGAGATCGGGCAGTTCCGCCGCCGCGATTCCCACCACCACGGCGGCACGCCGGAATCTGTCTGGAACGGTGGTACCGCTGCGTGCCGCCACCAGCGAAGTGGTGGCGTCGGCCATGAGCATGCCGGCCAGGGCGTGGGTGACGTTGTCCAAAAGTGTGACGGGTCCGGAGGAAATCCGAGAGGAAATGCGGAAGGCCGGCCGTATGATGGGTGGGAGAGTGCTCCGTGTACAGGAAAAGAGCCCAACAAGCACGAGAGCCCGGCGCCGTATCCGGCACCGGGCTCTCGTCTATTCACTCAATCCAACAAACCGACTCAGCGGATGGCCGCATGCAGTGGGTGCACGGTAACCAGTGACGCGACAATGACGACAAGCAGCGCGATCGACATGGTGAGCACCCGCTGACGCCAGCGCCGACGGGCATTGCGCTTCGCCAACTGCACCGGCGAAGCGAAAAGGCGCGTCGTCGCCATCTCGCGTGTGGATGTCGGCAAGGGCCGCATCATGGGCCGCATCACCGGATACTCGGTCGAACGCATTGAAGAACGGGTTTTGAACGACATGATTGCACTCTTTCTCTCGATCTATGACTGATCTATGACTGCAGGACTTCAGGATGACTCCCGAGCGGAGATCTCCGCGCCTTCCCTACGCACTCCGGCGCATCAGGTTTCTCCGCTCGTGCATTTCTTCTACTTCATGAGCCGGCCGGCCGTCACAACCGGACCTCGCGGTCGTTCCGGAATATCCGATGCCGTCACTGGCGGGGGTCGTTCACCACACCGGCAAACAGGATGGTGCCACTCAACCGCTCGCGGATGAAGAACACGAACGGGCGCGTGAACGCGTAGACCGGCGGCATGGAGACCACCGTCGCCCCCACCACCGTCACCGCCGCGGCGCGCGACCCCCGTTCATCCACCTCCAGCGCCACCCCGTGCCGGACGAACTCCAACTGCGCTCCCTCGCCGCCTATCAGGCGGGGAAACTCCGCAGTAGGAGTGAAGGCGCGTGGCATGCCCATGGCTTCCAGCATGGGCTTGAGCTCGAGCGTCCCCCGCACGGTGAACCGGGGCAGGATCACGTCACTCCGATTGTCGGCCGCACGCAGCCCCCGCAGGATCGACCCGTACTCCGCCGTGTCCAGGCGCGCCGCGTACTGGCTCGCCGGCTCGTTCTGTGGGGCGATCAGCACCATGCTGTAAGCCCCATTGCCGTACAACAGCTCCACCGCCGACACCTTCCCGTTGCCGAAGGCCAGGAAGTTTCCCGTCCGCTGCATCATCGGATGGGAGAACGCCGCACCCGACGTGGGAGTGAAGGTACGGGGCGTGGTCTTTGCCGGATCGAACCGGTCACGCCAGGTGCCGGAGAACAGCACCGCGTTCACCAGCAGCATGGCCAGATTCGGGGGCGGAGCATCTTCGAGCACCCTGGGCACCATCCCATCGGTCTGCCGTTTCCCCCACGCGTTGACCGAGTCGTACATGCTCCGTGGCGTGGGCAGCGAATGTACCGGCGCGCCAAAATACGTCTGGGCATCCCGCGCGAAACCGGTATCGGCTCGCATCGGGCTCAGGACCCACACCCCGTTGGCGATCCGGATGGTGGTCGAGTTGTCCAGACTGGGCAGTAGCGCCGCGAGATCACGATAGGCGGTGTTGATTTCCGTACGGCTCCGACTCCCCCACCCCAGGGTCTGCTGCATTTCCGCCAGCGTCGTGTTGGCCGCGCCATTCATCGTCAGTCCGAGCGCGAACGAAACGCTGATGGGAGACAGCAGCACGTTCTTTGCGCTGCCCGAGTCTCCGGAGATCCGCGTCACTGTGCTGCGCAGCAGCGAGAGTGCGAAGCCGTTGTTCGCCTGGACGCCTTCCAACTCCACGGCCGACAGGGTCCGTGGTAACGCGGTCAGGGAATCGACACGCGTATTGGAATCACCGGGGCCGGTGCCTTCGCCGCATGCCGTCAGGAGCAACGTGCCCACGACGGCGACACCCAGGGACAATCTCGACATGGCGGGATCCTGTTGAGGTGGGAATGTCCTTCCCCTTCCTTACCTCACCTGTCCCGCGGCCGTCACGTGCCGGAGCCCGCGCCAGACCACCTGACGGCACATTCGACGGCCGTCATTGTGACATCACGCACGTTTGTGCCCACGAAATCCGATCCGCCGATTCACCGCCCGTCGTTCTTCCAGCGTCATCGAGGACCACCGCCGGATATCGTCCAGCGTCCGGCCACAGCCATAACACCGGTCGTCGAGATCCAGCCGGCACACCTTGATGCACGGCGACTCCACCGGCCACTCCTCCATCGCATCGATGGGCGAATTCACGGGCTCTGCCATACCGGGAATCTATCATCACGGATCGGTACGTCTCTCCTGTACACCCACCGCGAATCGACTATGATCCCGCAATCGATGGTGCCGGGAATGTGACACCCGACCATTTCTGCTTTTGCCTGCGAGGAACGTGGCATGCCGTGGAGTCCCCAGAGCCAGTCGTGGAAGAGCAATCGCGCCATTCTTCTCGTACACGGCATCGGCAACGCGGCACCCGGGGACTACCAGGAGCTATTGACGCGGGTGCGGACGGCATTGGGCCCCGCCGCCGACTCCACCGTCATCTATCAGCTCTGGTACGACCAGATCAACGACTGGGTCAAGAACAAACTCGACGTCGGGACGCTGCTGCAACAGGCGGTCACGACGCTCTCCGATTCCATACAGGACGACGAGATCGGCGAGACGCTGGCCGAAGTCATCGGCGATGTCCTCTGGCCGGTGCTGATCGCCGAAGCGCGTGCGGCCGTGCGCGATGCCTTTCTCGCGCAGATCAAACGCATGCTGCTCGACGCCGAGGACTCCGGTGTCGACCCCCTCGAGCGGCGCCTCTCCATCGTCTGCCACTCCCTCGGCTGCTTCCACACCTACGAAGCGCTGCACCACGCCGCCGTGATGGGCACCCATGCGCTGCGCCCCGGTTCGGAGGGAGTCGTCTTCGAGAACGTCATCTTCATGGCGTCACCGGTGCAGCTCATTCGCACCGTGGCCGATCGCATGGGCGCGCTCGTACCCAACCGGCGCTGGCTCTACTCGGTGAAAGGCGACGCGTTGACCATTCCCGGCGAACCGCTCATGCTCGGCGGTTTCACCCCCTCCGTGAAACGATGGATCTCCATCACGGGATCCCTCGATCCGGTGGGCGGCTATTTCTTCCGACACAAGGCGGACTGGGGATACATGAACGTGGACGGGCAGTTCGCCGCCGTGATCGACGATCAGGAATTGCTGCACATCGACTCACCGGCGGCGTTGCTCGCCACGTTCCGCGCCGCGCGTCAACCCGATGCGCCACCGCTGTTCGGACTCGACAATCCCCATAGCTGGGAAGGTTACGTGGAGCGTCACGCGGCCCGGCTGCGGGAGTGGCTGGCATGACCCGCGCCACACGAAGCGTGGTGAGCGGCGGAACAAGAGGCGCCGTGAGAAGCCTCGTCTTCTGCGCCATCATCGGGTTGATGACAATTGCACCGCGCGCCTCGCTGGGAGGACAACCCGCTCCCAACGCGGACAGTCTGCGGGCGCGCTTTGCCCGTCAGACGATCGACTCGCTCGTGCGGGCCATGCGCGCGGCCGACTCGCTGCTCGATGCCCGCACGAGCGCGCCGCCGCTGCACGCCAAACTGCAGGATGTCCTCTCCCGACTCACGCGCCCGGACATCGGTGCCCGGCCGCTGCCCGATCTCGTCGCCGAGCGCGCGCGATTTTCCGACGTGGCACGGCGCCGTGTGCTGGCGCTCACCCCCGTCGAGGCCGCAGCCATCGACACGCTCGCCGCGCTCGCGGAACAGTCCATACGCCGGCCGCTGGCCGAAGCGGCGGGTGCGCCGCGCGCCCGTGAGCTCTTCGTGCCCGTCGACGCCTTCAACTCGGCGCGGCGCCGGCAGTCGCTGAGTGAAAGCCTCGAGCGACTGCGTCGGTTCGAGCGCAAGTATGGGCCCGATGCGCCCACCCGCAATCTCGCGGAGGTCGGCATCAACTATGCCGCGCAGTGGCTGCCGTTCTTCGGCCCGCAGTCCGATGAATCGCCGTCCCGTTTCGAATTGTCCGCGGCGTATGTCCCGACCTGGATCAGTCTCCCGCGCAAAGGCATTCGCAGCGACGCGATCAGCGTGGCCGAAGCGGGGCTGCGCATCTACATCTGGAAGCCGGGATGGGGCGGCCGGGAAGGTGGCATTCTGCGCCCCGGACACATCACCGTGGGAGCGTTGGCCGCCGGCGCGAAGGATGGGGCGCTGGAATCCCCGTTCCACGGGGTTTCGAGATTCGGCGGCTATGTCGCCTGGGGCAACGCCAAGATCGGAGTGATCGGTGGGAGACACTCCCGTGTGCTGATCACCCGGAAGGTTCAGCTCCTGCCTTGGACCTTCTGAGACCTCCCTGAACCGCCAGAGATCGCATACCGGGCAACCCCGCACCCTGGTCCGCCCCGGGTTGGCAAACGGCGGCAGCCGATCCGTCTCCCGTGGCGAGCTCGAGTGGAGGCCGACATACTCCACAGGAATGCGATTTTCCCGGCTCCTGTTCCTCGCGCTGCTCGCGCTCTCCGCCTGTCAGGACAAGACCCCCCAGCATCGACTGGAAGGTCTGTCCTGGGGAATTCCCGTGGCGCTGTCCACCGGCGGCGGCCGGGACTGCGATCACTTCGTTTTTGCGGATACCACGACAGTGACGGCGGCCGACTGCGGCAGCACCACGCGGCGGGACGATGCGGCCGCCACCAGCCGCCTGACGGCGCTGGCCGTCGACCTCGGCCCGGAACTTCCTCAGAATGCCAACACCGCCCCGGCAAACCTGGAAGTCGTGCACACCCGCGGGCTGATCGACCTCTGGTACGGCGTGAGCAACGACACCGTGTTGGCGCGAGCGGTGTCCACACTCCAGGAGGCTTCGCGCGACCCACGCGCTGGTTCCGACATCTGGTCTGATATATCTGCTGCGTTGTTGCTGCGCTACAGGCGTCATGGTGATGGCATGGATCTGCTGACAGCACTGGATGCCGCCGAACATGCCCTGGTGATCGAACCGACCTCTGCGGCAGCGGCATGGAACAGTGCGCTCGCGTCGACCTGGATCGGCTTGCGTCGCACGCAGGAATCGGCCTGGGCGCGGTACGAGAAGGTGAGCGGACGCCCGCGCCCCACGATCGATCTGGGCGACGACGACATCATGCGCAGCCCCGGTCACAACGCCCGGCGGGCTCGATGGCTCGATTTCACCCGGGAGTACGTCTGGCGCACGGTGGCGCCGGCATGGGGCCGCGCCTGGCTGGCCGACGACGCCGAAGGCACGGCCAAGGCACTCGCGGAGCTGGACACGATCGTTCGTGCCAGCCACGACCCCGACCGGCACCATTCTCCCCGCGCCGTGCAGCAGGTCGTACTGACCACCGTGGACACCACGGCCCGCCGTGAACTCGCCGAAGGGTTCGTGGCGTATGGCGAGTACTGGGCGCACTTCTATCTGTCGGAGTTCACGCAGGCGGACTCCGCGCTGGCGCGGATGAAACGCCAGCACGCGTTCATGAAAGCGTTCCCGGCATGGACGTGGTATCTCGGGCCGCTGCTGCTGACACAACGCAGCGCACCCGAGGAGGCGCGGAAGGTGCTGGCCACGCAGGGTCCCCGATACGCCACGGATGAATACCCGTGGGTGAAACGTCGGGTGGCCTGGCTCGACGCACTCGTGAAGCTGGTCACGCGTGAGCAGGCGCAGGCGCGCGAGCTGTTCATCACGCTCGAGCAGGAATGCCTGGCCGCCGATGACGAAGAGTGTGCCGTGGCGGTGCCGGCCATGCGGGTGGGTGCGGAGAATCAGATGGGAAATCTCCACGCCGCGGCGCTCAGCGGGTTGCGGGCAGCCCGTCGTGCCGCTCGTCAACCGATCGTCATACGAAGCTGGGGCGCGTTCGGACAGTTGCAGCGGGGTGTCGAGCTCAATCGCCTATCATATGCGGCCGCGGCCATGACCGAGGAAACCGAATTCCTCGCTGCGCGGACACTGCGTCCGAGTACCCGCCTCGACAACGCCTACCGTCGGGCGCAGGAAGCCATTTCACGCACAGAGTACGCATTGCCCTCGGCGCGTAAGAGGGCCATTGCTCTCGCGCAAAGCGCGGTGGAACATGCGGCGCGGGTAGCCGCCGAAAGTCCGCCCAGCATTCGTGCCGCCTCAACGGATTTTGCCCAGGAGCTTTCCGCTCAGATGGAGCTCTTGCAGAGCAAACCGGACATGCAGGCGGTCCTGTCGTATCTGGATTCTGCGTTACGCGTAGCGCAGCAGAAACCCAATGCCAATCGCCTGCTTTCTCTCCGGCAACTGCGGGGACGGGCCCGACTGCGCGCGGGAGACACCACGGCCGCCCAACTGGAACTCGACAGCGTGCTGACCGCCTATCGCGCGCGTGGCACACGTGACGCCACGGTGTTTGCCGAGTCGCGGCTGGTGGCGATGATGAGCAACGCACGGGAACAGTTGGTCCGATCTCTGCTCCATCAGCAACGGGCCAATGCGGCACTTGCCGTAGCCAGTGGATTGTCGCTGGTCGATTCGCTGGGCTACACCAGGTCGCCATCATCACCGGCCGCATCTTCGTGGCTGGCCGTGCGACAGATCGGGGACTCGGTGCTGTTGTTCACCAGGCCTCCGGAGTCGCCGGGCACGGTCCGGATCGATCTGTCGCCAATCACGACCCGGACACTGCAGTCATTGGTCACCCGCACCGACGACGAGGCGCTGTCGGTCATGTACGACGCCCTGATCGCGCCGTGGCAACGGAGATTGTCGGCTCTCCCGAAGCACGATGCGGCTCCCCGCCTCGTGCTAGATGTCCAGGGCATCGCCACGCGTGTTCCCTGGCCCGCGCTGCATGCGAAGCAGCAAGGCGTGGCATCACTCCCGGCATCACTCCGCTATCTCGTCGACGATTACGAAATCGTTCTTACCCCATCCCGTCGGATCGCGACCATCCAACTGACGGAACGTACGGTCCATCCATCACGCACACTGATCATCGACGCCGCACCACGCCTGGGAGCTTCGCGCCTGCCAGGCGCTATACAGGAAGTGGCGACACTACGCACCATCTGGGGAGCGTATGCGCGCGTCGTGTCGACGGCCACTGCGGAGCATGCCGACTTGCAACAGGCCATGCAGTCGGCCGACATCGTGCACTTTGCCGGACATGCGATCATCGACAATGAGATTCCGGAACAATCGGCGCTGCGTATTCCCACCACCACGGGGGATTCATTGTTCCGGGCGAGCGCGCTGAGCACGTATCGCCTGCCCGATGTGCAACTCATGATCCTCGCCGCCTGCGACACCCGTGTGGGTCGTGTTACGCCTTTGAGTGGATTGGAGTCCTTGGCGGGTGTGTTGCATCGCGCCGGAGTTCACAATGTCATCGCGGCCGGCTGGCCGATCGATGACGATGCCACGGTCGTCCTCATGCAGAAGCTGCACGAGGCCCTGCGCTCCGGCGTATCCCCCGTATCGGCATTGCGGCAGGCCCAGCTTGCCCTGCGCCATGATCCGGACCCGACACGCAACACACCATCCGTGTGGGCTGCGTTTCAGATACTGAGCCGAGGAGAGCAATAGCATGAGTGTCATGACCGTGTTCCATCAGGGACTTGGAGTCTGGGTCGATCGTGGATCGTGGTGGGAGTTGATGTTCCCTGTCGCGGAACACGCCAAGTCTCCGGATGGACAGTGGATCGCACCGCACGATCCATCGTTGTACATCGACGGTGCATATACGGAAGATGGAAAGCCGGTGTACTGGGATCTGCGCAACTGGAAGCTGGATCTGCGCAAGGCGACCCGCCCCCAGCCCAAGGCCACCGTGGCGCAGCCATTTCTCGTGGGGCTGCGTGCGGAAGAGGGCGCCCCCGTGACACGCAAGGACCCCTTCGTGGAATGCCCGGATGCCGTCAATGGTCTCGTGCAGCTCACGGCCGGCATGCTGACGCCCGGCGCATTTCCGCTGGTGGGACCCGCCGCCTGCGGTGACGACTTGGATCTACTGCTGACCTATCGGGAAGCGTGGAGCGCGCCGCTCACGGGTGAGGTGGTCAGCATTTCGCGCACCCTGCGTGACGGCAGTGAGCAGGAGTCCATCACCCTGCGTGGTGATGCCGCAAAGAACGGCGCGATCACGCTGGTGATCCAGGTCTTGTCCCTGGCCGATCGCATGGGGCAGCGTCCAACGGAAAGCCGGTCGGACGACGACTTTGCCGCCAACTACCTGCTCACGCAGCGCGCCGATTCTCCCCTGCCACGACCGGTGCCGCACTACATGACGCGCACAATCCCTCATCACACGATTCGAGGGGATGACGTGCAAACGGTGGGCGAATTCGAAGACAAGTTGTGCGCCGGCGCCTTCGTGGGCGGCCCCTGACGCCACTCAGCGTCCCAGACGCACCAGCAGGGAATCGAGCGTTGCGACCGTAACGGCACTCGGCGCGGGGGCATTGATGGCCCCTGCGTCGTGCAGCCGGGTCAGCAGCCGCGCCACTTCGGTATCGTTGGCCGAATCCCGCGTCAGCAAGGTGGTCAGGCGATCGGAAGCGATGTCCACCCGGGCGTGCGACAACGCCAGCATGACGCCGGCATCGAAGGCGTCGCCATCCACCAGCGCCCGCAGATTCTGCAACACCTCGAACAATGCCGGTGCATCCTTCGCCGTGTCCAGGGCGCCCAGCAATGGGCTGCTCCCGGGGAGCTGGCGCAGCAGCGCGTGCATGTCCTCGCGATACAGAGCGAGACGTTCCCCGTCTCTTCCCTGTGAAGCCTGCAGGGCGGCCGCCGACAGCGCCCCCAGCCGTACCGACAACGCCTGCGTAGGCAGCACCTGCTGCGCCGCACGGACACGGGTCCAGCGGGTGATCGCCGGGCTGACATCGGCAACACCCGAGGGGTTGGCCATGAATGACGGATCGACCAGGGCAAGCGCCAGGACCGGCGATTTTGCGGCCGACATCTGTATGTGGGTCCAATAGGACAGGCCCACCACGCCGATCATCGCGGCCGCCGCCGCTACGGTCCAGCGCCATCGCCTCACGCGCGGGGCGAACCCGTGCAGAGGCTGCGGCGCTTCGACCTCCCACGCCATCATCAGGACATCACGCCACTGAGGATCGTCCGCCAGCCGGGCCAGCAAAGCCCGGCGCCGGTCCTCCGGCAATGTTCCGTCGATCAATGCTGCCACCTCTTCCGCGTCAGACAGCATTCGGGTATCGGCCCGCTTGTTCACCGCTGCTCCTTGCATGTTCTGTCATGTTCCCAATGCCTTCCACACTTTCTGACGGACCGCAGAAACATGTTTCTCACCGCCGTTTCAGAAAATTTCACCGAAAAAATCATCGGCATCACCGATTCACCCGCGAGAGCCAATCCGTCGTGTCCTCCGCCCTGATTCCACCCGCTTCCAATCGTTGCCGCAGGAACCGCATGGCGCGTTCCAGTCGACGATACAGGGGCTTCTGCTCCAGGTGCAGGACACGCGCAATGTGCGCAAGCGTGTGACCATCGAGATACCGCATGGTCACGAGGAGACGATCTTCCTCGTCCAATGCAGCGAGAGCCTCCTTGAGGGCCAGACCGGCAATTTCAAATGCCGAAACGCTCTCTTTCGCGGACAGAACAGCATCGGCATTGTCCTGATCGCCGGCCGGTACGCTGTGCGCATCCTCCTCGGTCACCAGCTTCGGGCGCATCGGCGGCCGGCGGGGAAGCTGGTGCAACAGCGCACGCAGCTCGCTCGCGTTGTATCCGTGACCACCTTCGGTCATCAGTTTCGCGACGGCCTCATCCACTGAGCATCCGCGATCGACCAGGCGCTCCAGATGCACGGCAACCGGGCCCAGCCGCAACGCCGCCGCCGTTGGACGCCAGCGACCATCCCGCGCCACGATCAGATCCTGCAGCCACCGGCCGATGACCACCCGCAGATACGTGGTCATCAGGGCTTCTCCCCGATGCTGCTCCAGTGGGGCGTATTGCGTCTCCACGAACCGGGCCCGCACCAGGGCCACAAAATCGTCGATCTCCGCATCGGACAACTGGCGATGACGCGCCAACGCCCCGGCGATCCGGTCGATCGTCGGCAACAGTTCCAGGAACTGTCTCTCGGTGGCGGTAAGCTGACTCATGGTTATGGCGCGCGTCCGGCCAATGTACCCGAGGGGCCGGGAAAACGGAGCCACCCGTCCGTCTCATCAAAGACGGGAGAGCGTCGCGGATGCAATCCGCGCCTGTCGCACCATTGATGCAATGATTGATTGTTTCTTTCCCTCGAGGGTCGTTGTGCGTGGTTCACGACTCCCGCCGTCGCCTCTTCCAGTTCCGAATGTACAACGGGCGATGCTTCCCTCAGGAAGCATCGCCCGTTTTTCCTGCCTGTCGCGATGACGCCGCGCTTACATCGCCAGCGCGCGGAGATCCTGCAGCGACTTCTTGAGCATGTCGACCTTGGCGCCATCGCAGCTGCGCGCGCCTTCCGCATCACTCACCGCCTTGGCCAGCGCATCGTTGCGCGCCGCGCCGTTGGCCTTCTCCGCCGCCGCGATCTGCGTCCGCAGCGCACTCACCGTGCCCGCCGCGCAGCCCTTGCGCTCGAGCTGATCGGTGAACGCCTTCGCCAGCGCGAAGCTGGGCGGCCACACGATCTTCGGCTGCCCCTGCGCGTTCAGATAGTCCCACTTCACCGTCTTCGCGGCATCGATCTCGTTCTGCGAGATGTGCTCGCTCGGCACCAGCTCCACCACGTCCATGCCACGCGCGATCTCGGAGCTCACGATGCTGCCGTTGTACCAGTACACCGACCACGAGCCACCCGACACCAGACGCGTGCTGTCCACCGGACCGCGGTCGAACGACGCGATTTCCTTCGGCGCCTTGCCATCCGTCCAGTCGAACACCGAGATGCCGCCCTGATACCACGCCTGCACCATCACGTCGCGGCCCGGGATCGGGATCAGCGAGCCGTTGTGCGCCACGCAGTTTTCGTTCGACGTCTGGTAGGTGGGAATCTTGTAGTAGCTCTGGAACACCATCTTGCGGTTCACGATGTTGAAAATCGCGTCGGCACCCCACTCGTGCTTGTCACCCGCGCGGCACTTCGGTGCACTGCCACCGCCCCACTCGTCGGAGAAGAGAATCTTCGTGCCGTCGTTGTTGAACGTGGCGGAGTGCCAGTAGGCGAAGTTGGAGTCGGCCACGGCGTCGAGACGCACCGGCGCGACCGGGTTGCTGATGTCGAGCAGCAGGCCATGTCCTTCACACGCGCCGCCGGCCAGACCGAGCGACGGATACACCGTGATGTCGTGGCACTGCGAGCGCTCGCTGATCGCGCCATTGCTGGCGTTGGGACCCGCGGCATTCGCGAACATGCGGTTGAGCGCGTTCTGCACGAGCGGACGGGCCGCGGCCGAGTCGGCGGCGTTGGGCGTGGACGCCCCACGCACCTTGGCCAGGCTGTCGAGCAGCGGACGCACGATCTGCGGCGGTACGACCTGATCGAGCCCCGACTGCGGGTTCTTCGCGACGAAGCCACCACGCGCGCGCGCGTCGGCGAGCTGCTTGGCCGCCGCTTCCTTGTCGGCGTCGGAGAGACCGTGACGCGGGTTGTCCGAGAGACCGGCGAAGATGTTCGCCCGGCCCACCACGGCCGCCTTGCTCGGATCGGCCAACGGCACCTTGATGATCTCGATGCGCAGGCGCGACGAGTTCGGATCGTTGCTCGCCGCAT
Source organism: Gemmatimonas aurantiaca (assembly GCF_037190085.1). Classification (NCBI taxonomy): domain Bacteria; kingdom Pseudomonadati; phylum Gemmatimonadota; class Gemmatimonadia; order Gemmatimonadales; family Gemmatimonadaceae; genus Gemmatimonas; species Gemmatimonas aurantiaca. The sequence goes on along the minus strand of NZ_JBBCJO010000011.1, from coordinate 194 downwards.
CACCCGCGCAGCCGGCCAGCTCGTCCGCGGAGCGGATGCCCGACGAACCGGACACGTAGATGTAGACGTTCTGCTTGTCCTTCGGGTCCTCGAGCACCGTGTGCGTGTGCGAGCCGCGGCACGTCTGCACATTGGCCACCAGCTTCGGCTCCCGGATGTTCGAGATGTCGAAGATGCGCACGCCGCGCATGCGC